>JAHEBB010000165.1 GCA_024642575.1 Trueperaceae bacterium
AGGCTTCCATTTGCATGGCAGCATCTTCTGCGGTCATGGGTCTAAGAACATGGCGCTTGGTTCTAACCAGACGAGGCTCGCTGCTTTCTGGGGTTTCTTCAACAATATCGGGTAAATCAACTCTATGGTTTTGATTGCGATCTTTAAAACGCTTGAGTTGGCGCTCGAGCTTGTCAACCACTTTATCAATAGCAGCGTAGCTGTCCTGACCGCGCTCTTCAGCCCTTACCACACCATTAGGCACGTTGAGTTGAACTTCAACTCGGGCAGGTGCGTCAGCATGTTTTTTGCTGTCATAAGCCATAACCACCCTGGCATCAACAATTTGATTACTAAAGCGCTCGAGCTTTTCTAACTTGTCTTCGGCATACGACTTCATGGCTTCGGTAATATCAATATTGCGACCAATCATCTGATAAATATTCATTAGGCACCACCCCTTAAAAGAGAGTATAGACTAGCCTGCTTGCGAACGTATGAACTGAATTTAAATACATCATAGTCAATAAGTCAGAGCAAATCCAGTAAGTCTCGCAATTTACTAGAACCTTCGCAAGCGTCCTAGTAGTTATAAATCATATTAACATGTGTAATATAGAGCCCAAAGTCGATTTAGCCTCATAACTGCCCTTAAGATTGAGCTATAAATAGAACTTATGGGTCTGTAATCTACTATAAATAACAGACTGTCCTTATTGCTATACTGCTCGAAAGTGAAAGAGTCATTTACCAATTGCCCTGCTTATAGTGCTATACAGCTTCTTCAAGAGAAGTGGGTTATGCATATAGTTCGCTCGCTTTTAGAAGGGCCTAAAGGCTTTAATGAACTTGGTAGAGAAATTGGTGGCTGTAATCCAACAACCCTGGCGCAGCGTCTGGAAAAGTTAGAAGAGCTAGGCTTAATTGATAAAACAGTCTGTTCTCTGATGCCCCCAAAAAGTAGCTATAGTCTAACCTCTGCCGGGCAAGCCTTGCAGCAGGTCATAGACGCTATTCACCTTTGGGCACAAGATCATTTGGATGATGTATCTGTCGCTATAAATTAGGCTATCCATTTTTATACTTGAACGTTATTTAGCAGCTTCCCTTTGAGAATCTGTATCATTTTTAAATACCCTTAACAATGCGGTTCCACACGGTTTTTTCAGGGTCATTGTTTTTTTGTTTTTTAGTCTCAAAGGTAAGGGCTTGCTCATCGGGGCTTTTGCCCAAATAAGTCTCGAGTTGTTTGGCTTGTTGCTCGGTTAAACGCCTTAGTGCCTCGAGCTCTTCGACAGCATTAAGATAGCTCTGACTGCTCACAATAGGCACACCAGATTTAAACTCTCTAATGGCATCTTTTAGCTGTTCGTTTTCTTCGATGAGTTGCTCAACTTGTTTTTTTAAGAGCGCTAGCTCAGTCATTTGACTACTTGAGCTGCTGGCAGGTTTTGGCTTAATGGGGGGCAAAAGATCAGCTGGATTAAACCTGGGCTCTTTCGCTTTTTCTTTAAGAGCCTGAGGTTTGGGGTGGGGGTTTTCTGCAACTGGGCGAATCAGAGGATTCTCTGTTTCAGTAGCTGCTACGGGTTTTGGCTGAACACCCTTGCTTGCCATAGCTGAGGCTGAATCTTGTTTGACGGAAGGAGCAGATTTATCTTTGGAGATAGCTACAGTTTCAAAAGTGCTGACTCTAGGCTCGAGCTTTTTAGGCTCTTGCTTAGCTTCCACTTTGGCCTTGTTTGTTTTGCCTATAAAGCCGGGTATTAGGTTAATACTGGGGTATTTGGGGCCAGGTTTAGGCGGTTCTGTAGCTGTTATTTTAGCCTGGCTAGGATTAGGTTTGAACACCTTTTGTTCGGTACTTATCTTTTCAGCCACAGGCTTAAGTACGGGGCTGGGTTTAGGTTCTGCTTCAGCTTTAGGCGTTTCACTTAAACTAGACATTTCTGGCACAAAGGTTTTATAAATATCTATTTGGCTTTTGTTATCGGTATTAGCTAATAGCTGATGAATATGCTCTCTTAAACCTTTATCACCTAAGGGTTTTTCTAAGACTAGATCAGCACCCACCACAGGCGCTAATTCTTTGATGGTTTTAATTTCACTGGGCGAAGCAATGAGTACAACAGGTACGCGGTATAAACGTCTTATGCTTTTGATCCGTCTACAAAGATCCGTTCCAGGCATATCCGATAGACTGGCTTCTGCCAGAATTAAATCAGGAGTAAGGTCTTTTAATTGATTTAGTGCTTCTGCCGCCGACTCAGTTTCTTGAATACTATAATGATCAGCTGCTAAGAGCATAGTTACTAAGTGACGCTGAAAGGCGTCATGATCGACAATGAGCAGCCGTTTTTCACTCATACGATACTCACAGTAGCATAGTGACGTTATTCATTTAGGAGTATTACTCACACCTATCTCGAATTGCTCAAGACATGTGTGATTGTTCGCACCAGACAAAAATCCTATGACTGGCGGAAAAACGAGGCTTTGTTGGCAGCTAGAGATGAACTAAGGAGCCGATACTAGCTAAAACGTGGTTAAGATCAGGCTTTTTGATTGACAGGAAGGTTGGCCACAAAAATCATGCGGCTACCTTGTTGCTCGAGCTTAACGTCATAATCGCTTGCTGCTGCTGGAAAGTATTTGCTGATGACTTGTAGTAATTCACTTTTTAGTTCTTCCATCTTGCCAGGTGTTAAGCCAGCACGGTCATAAGAGAGAACCAGTTTAAGACGCTCTTTGAGCTGGTCTTTGCTTTTTTTGCGTGAGAATAAACCAAACATTAATTCCCTCCAAATAGACGTCGTAAGCCAGCAAAAAGACCCTTAGAGGTCTCAAGAGAAAGATAGGCTACATCTTCTCCTTTGATGCGCCTTGCAATGTTGCGAAAAGCCGTACCAGCACCATTTTTTACCGAAGTATCAAGACTCGCTGGGTTACCAATATTGGTTGAAATGAGGATTTTTTCGTCTTCAGGAACAATACCAATAAGCTTGATGCCCAAGATTTCTAATACGTCATCAACTTCAAGCATATCGCCGCGCTGAACCATATGAGGTCGTAAACGGTTAATAATGAGTTTGGTTTCGGTGATGCCTCGAGCCTCAAGTAGACCAATAATACGGTCAGCATCACGGACGCTCGAGACTTCGGGGTTTACCACTACCAGCGCACCTTTAGCCGCACTAGCAGCGGTTTGAAAGCCTGTTTCAATACCAGCAGGTGAGTCAATTAAAACCCTGTCAAAGCCGCCTTCTAAAAGGGCATTAACTGTATTTTGCATATGCTCTTCAGAAAGAGAACTTTTGTCTTTGGTCTGAGATGCGGCAATAAGAAAGAGATTTTCTACCCGTTTATCACGAATAAGAGCCTGCTGCAATTTGCAACGGCCTTCAAATACATCAATAAGGTCAAAGACAACGCGGCCTTCCAGACCCATAACAACATCTAAATTTCTTAAACCGACATCGGTATCAATAACAACAATACGCTCACCCAATTGTGCAAGGGCAGCACCAACATTGGCAGTGGTGGTTGTTTTGCCAACCCCACCTTTTCCAGAAGTTACAACAATAGCTTTAGCGTCCACATAGCCTCCCTAGAAGCTCTAAATCATAGGTTAAAAAACAGTTTTAATCATGCACATTTTACTTTGGCATAGTAACTATCTAGAGATAATAACAGACTACAGGAGTTTTGAAGTAAACTAAACGATGAGAAGCAATAAAAAAGTTCACATAAGTTTAATTGCCTAGTTGATGGAAGGTTTCCGAGTTTTGGATATATAAAAGCTTTGAACCTTGAGGGAATGGGATTTCTTAAACCTCATCTACAAAATCTGCTAACCCGCCGTTAATCAGTGGATTTAGCTGTAACGCTCTTCTTTCCAGGGGTCACCGCGCATATGATAGCCGTTACGTTCCCAAAAGCCTGGCCTATCACTACTCATAAATTCGATACCACTTAGCCACTTGGCACTTTTCCAGGCATAAAGATGTGGGATAAGAGAGCGCAAGGGGCCACCATGCTCAAGGGGAATATCCTGACCTTCAAGACTATAGGCAAGCATGCAGCCTTCGGCTAAAAAATCGTCCAGGGCTAGATTGGTTGTGTAACCACCGTAGCAGTGAAACATAATGTGGCTGGCTTCAGGCTGAATTTTTAAGGCTTTCATAAAATCGGTGCAAAGAATGCCTGTCCAACTTACATCGAGCTTTGACCAGTGGGTGACGCAGTGAAAATCTTTGCTTATGTTGGTAGCGGGTAGGGCCAAAAGATCATCCCAGCGAAAGACTTTTTCTTCAGCTAAACCAAAAACTCTTAGCTCGAGCTCGTCTTTGCTCATACGAGGTGTGGGTCCGTAAGTCAAAACGGGAAAGCCATCGGTGACACTTTGCCCAGCAGGCACTTTAGGATTCTCAGGCTCTTTGCGAAAAAATTTACCTAGCATAGTCTTAAGCTAGCATGCTTTCATGAATTAAAAAGCAGTTTTATCTACCTAAAAAGCAGGAAAAATGAAAAGGAGAAAAGGAAAGGTCTAGGCTTTTTAGAGGATAGTGGTATTTATTATTTGGCAGAATAAGGAATCTGGATAGTTGATTTTGCTTCTTCCTTTTTCATTTTTCCCTTTCAATCCTCTATACTTGCCTTTGTGCGTATTATTCTTGTTCAATCTCAGGAGCCCGGAAATATTGGCAGTGCTGCCAGAGTTATGAAAAATTTTGGGCTACATGAGCTTTATCTGGTTGACCCTCAGTGCGAGTTAGAAAAACCTGCTTTTTATATGGCAACCCATGCCAAAGATATTGTGGAAAATGCCAAGATTGTTGCAACGGTTCAAGAAGCGGTTGCAGATAGAACCTTTGTCATTGGTACCACCGCTCGAGCGCGCTCTTCTGGTGCTTACGATATCTATACGCCAAGAGACGCTGCCAAAGCTTTTGTTCGTGAGGGTTTAGCCATTATGTTTGGACCGGAAACCTCGGGCTTAAGCAATGAAGACTTAGATTACTGCCAAGCCTATATTCGAATACCAACTTCAGAACACTCGAGCATGAATTTAGCGCAAGCTGTCAACCTTATTGCTTATGAGTTTTTTACGACTCAGGTAGATGCAGGGGAAACAGCGCTGACCACCGACCCGCCAGCTAGCCGAGAAGACCTTGAAAAACTGTATCAGCATTTTTTTGATGTTTCGAATTACATTGGCTATACCGATGAAGGCTACGCGCATAAAACAGAGCATATGTATCGGCGTATTTTTGATAGAGCAAGGCTAACCTATAGAGAGGCGATGGCGATGCACGGTCTGTGGCGGCGTATACGCTGGGCAGCCGACCAAAAGCCAGAGCGTTTTCCCATTATGGATAAGACAGAGACTTAAATAAAGGTAGCTGGACTAACTTTAAAATAGCCAGCTAACATACCCTGTATAAGCCAGAAGCAAAACCGAACCTTCCCACCTGACAAGCTTTTTACGGGTTATAAGAAAAATATAGGTAAGTATGGAAAACCCTAGCATGATTAGTAAGTCAAATCTTATCAGGTTAAAGTCCATGCTTAAGGGGGTAATCAGACTAGTAAGCCCTAAAATACCCAAAACATTAAAAATGTTTGAGCCAATGATATTACCAAGCACCAGATCAGTCTGACGTTTAAAAATGGCCACCAGGGAGCTTGCCAGTTCGGGCAAGCTGGTGCCTACAGCAACCAAGGTTAAGCCAATAACTTTTTCAGGAACCCCAAAAGAACGTGCTAGGGTGGTTGCCCCTTCAACCAGTACTTGAGCGCCTAAGACAAGAAGCCCTAAACCCCCTAAAATGCCAAGAAGGGTCAGCCAGAGAGAAGGTTGTTTAGTGGGTGTAAGGGTTTCAACTTCTTGAGGCGTTTGGCGAAATATCCAGATGAGATAAAGAACGAGTAAACCAAAGCCAATAAGGCCTTCAAAACGCCCCATTTCGCCGTTCCAAAACCAGAGCACAGGTAAAAGGCTAGCCAGTAGCATTATAGGAAGCTCTCTTTTTAAAACACTGCCGCCTACCAGGGGCAAAATCAAAGCGCAAAGACCTAAAATAAGACCCAGATTTCCTGTATTAGAACCTATAACATTGGCGATTGCAATTGCGGGTGAGCCGTTAAGGGATGCTGTTAGGGTAGCAGCTAGCTCGGGGGCACTGGTGCCAAACGCAACGACGGTTAATCCAATTACAAGTGGGCTAAGGTTTAACCGAAGGGCCAGGCTCGAGGCAAATCTTACCAGCAGTTCGCCACCCAGATAAAGCAGACCAATCCCTAAAACGATCAATAGAAAACTAGGCATACAAAACCTTTCAACAACCTTAAGGTTGCTCCAGGTCTTGCCTTATTTACTCGCTACCGGATGCTTTCTAAGCACCGTCTTGACGATAACGAGTTCCCATAGCGGAACTTTGTGGGCGGCTACTCCCCTGTATCCTTCTATTTAGGCAGAACTCAGTGAGAAGAACATGAAAGTATAAGAGTTAAGTGACCCTCGGCCTATTACAGTTCTCAGTTATGCAGGTTCTTAGCGTTGCTACCGAGGCAGATACTATACTTAATCAAAGGAATACCACCCTTTTCCCGTTCCGCGTTCAGCGTAGCTGGTGGCCTTTTTTGTTCCTTTTCTATTAAACCGTTTTATACAAGGTAGTTATCAAGGGGCATGTCAGGATTTTAGATTTATTCTTTACTGAAACAGTTTATAGCTCTATGTAAAACTAAGCCTATGCCTAGATGGTTTCGTTTCCTTATTGCCTTGATATTTTTGTTTTTGCTTATTCAAGTTATCCCTTATGGCAGACGTCATAACAACCCTCCTGTAGTAAAAGAACCTGTTTGGGATAGTCCAGAAACCAAAGTTTATTTTGATAACTCTTGCGCCGATTGCCATAGTAATCGGACGATTTGGCCCTGGTACTCAAGTATTGCCCCGATTTCCTGGGTAATTCAGCATCATGTTGACGAAGGGCGTCAGAAACTTAATCTTTCGGCGCTGGGGCATCAGAAAAATGATATTTCTGAGATGGCAGACCTTATTTGGGAAAGAAGTATGCCACCTCAAGACTATTTGCTTATGCATCCTAAAGCTGTGCGCGAGTCAAAAGACTTACAAGCTTTTATCAGGGGTTTAGAGCGAACCTTTGCAGACCCTCAAAATTCCCCTTAGCCTTTGGTGACATCCCCTGACTTTAGGATACTTGGGATAATGCAATAGTCGGTTTGCGAGTTGGTTTTGACATATAGCGGTGAATCAGCCACTCAGCAATGACAAGGTTAATAATCCATCCGGCAGCCATACAAAGGGTTCTTGTCAGCTCTCCGCGCAGGCTAGGAAAGAGTATCAGAGGAAGGTGAGTGAAAACTTGCGTGCCTGCCCCAAGCCCAATGGCATAAGCGCGAATCATCCAGCTGCCGTGTTGGGTAAAATCCCTTTTTCGGATAGCCATGACGCCTTGTACTAAAGACCAAAGCATAAATAAGCCCACAAATAAGCGCATACCATAAAGAACAGCACCATCATAGGTGGGCCAGGGGTAAAAAAGGGTCATCCATAGACCTGATAATGCAACCATAAACCCACAAGGAATCAAAAGTCGTCCGCTTAGACGATGCCATTTGGGCTGTTGGCGGCGAAACTTAGGGTAAAACTGAAAAGCGCCCAAAAGGGAATACAGACTAACGCTAATGATGTGCAAAATGACAGGCAGGGGAGAGGCAAAAAATCGGGCATTGTCGGCTGTGATTTCTGCATGGCTGCTTAGCTCGAGCAGGCGAACAGAACCGCCAGCGACAGGCACAAGACTAAGAAAGATAAGGGTAGCAGGTATGAGCCATTGGACAGATTTGAATTTCATGGGCTAGCCTCCTTTAGGCTATAAAAAAATAAAAAATGCAAAAGTTTAGCTATAGTGAATCTGGGATTTGATTCAACTTGAAAGTTTTTGGGTTTTAGAAGGAATTAAGTGTAAAAAGCTAGATCTTTAATCACAAAGATGAGCAGATAAAGGTTTTTTGCAAGAATTATTGGTTGAGGTATTAAATGCTTTCTTCCTCCTCATCGTAAGAAAAGACAGCTTCTAAGGGTGACTTAAAGACTCGAGCGATACGAAATGCAACTTCTAACGAAGGAGAGTATTTGGCTTTTTCAATGGCTACAATAGTTTGCCGCGTCACGCCTACTTTGTCAGCGAGGTCTTGCTGCGTCATTTCACTATGCATAAAACGTAAGGTGCGAATGTTATTACTAATAGAGCTTTTGGCCACCCTAAAACCCCCGCTGATAAAGGACTAAGCGAGTAATATCACCCATCACTTGTGCCAAAACACCAAAAAAGATGAGCAGGCTAAACATGACCAAAGGAGGTTGCCCAAAGACAAAAGTGAGCATAGCAACAAACGCGCCTAGCGAAGAGGCGGTATAAGTAAATTGAGTTCCCTTTAAATCAATGAGCTTGTCTCGCTCGTCTTCAAAATCTTCAATTTTAGGGTTTTTCTGCCCCGTCCTAATGGCTGCAATGATGGCAGAAACAATATGGGTAAGGATAGTTGCAGCAATAGTAACAAAGACCGCCATAACAATAATGATGCCCCAAAGACGAAATATGGGGGTGCTGCTGAAATTATCGTTGCGCAGTAATTGCGAAACCCTTAAAAGATAGAAAAGCAAAATGAGGCTGAAATTAACCAGGGTAACCATAATGTTTTTTTGTTTGAACGACATCATTTCTCCTACTTTAAAGCTAGCTCGGACAAAGTAAATATTTATTGACATATAGTAAAACATTTTATACATAATGTCAAATATATTTTACATAAAACTGATATCTTAATCAAAATGTCGATAAAATCCCGTTAACTCGAGCCGCTTTTTCGTTTCCTATAAGCGTTGGGGGTCATGCCGATGACCAAGTGAAACGCTCTAATAAAATGGGGCTGGTCATACAAGTCAAAATCATAGACAACAGTTGTGCTTGATTGTACTTTTTGCTGTTTTTTGTTGTTAAGGTATAAAGCTTGGCGTAAACAGGTTCCTCCCTGACGATTTGAGCCTGGACGTCTTACTGATTCCAGGGCAAACGATATGGAACCCCTCTTAAATCATCACGGCTTAACTGCCTTTATTCAAGCCCAGGCGATGACTGGGGCGTGGTTAGCCAGTGTTTGTTCGGGAGCTTTTGTACTAGGTAAAGCAGGCGTTTTGGACAAAATGAGCGCGACTACCTATTTTGGAGGTGAGACCAGCTTACAAGCTCAGTTTCTAGCTATTAAGGTTATTCATGACCAGGCCATCGTAGTGGACAATAGGCGACTGACCGCAAACGGGGGCTTAGTAAGCTATCAGGCAGCTCTGGTATTGGTAGCAAAACTTATGGGTCTTGCCAAGGCTAAACAGGTTTATGATTCGCTTGGGCATGCGCGTCTAAGGAACGGGCTCGAGCTAAGTAAGACAATAGGCTTTGAAGCCAATGGGTAGAATCAACCTTTAATGAAATCCATTCACTATCTGGCCTTAGCTTTACTTGGTGCTATCTGGGGAGCAAGTTTTCTTTTTATTGGTGTAGCGGTTAAAGACTTTGGCCCTCTGAGTCTGATGTTTTTTAGGGTTTTTGGGGCAGGAATGGTTTTGTTGTTATTTGTTCTTTTAACCCGAAGACGCACAAATCAAAGGTTCAATGTGAGAAAAAATTGGCCTAAATACCTGCTGGTAGGTTTGCTCAATTCTGCCTTACCCTTTAGTTTGATTGCCTTTTCTGAGCTTCATATTACCGTGTCGCTGGCAGCCATTCTCAATTCAACAACGCCTCTTTTTACCGCAGTTATCGCAGCCCTTTGGGGGTCAGAATCGTTGAGCCGAGCCAAAATCTGTGGGATCTTATTAGGGGTTGTCGGAGTGAGCATTCTGGTGGGTGGAGGGCCAATTGGCTTAAGTTCAAAGCTACTACTGTCAGTCTTAGCGTCCTTATTTGCGGCCTTATCTTATGGCATGGGCACAGTTTACGCCTCAAAAAATCTTAAAGGTTTGCCTGCCATTTACGCTTCTATTGTGCAACTTGTGGGTGCATCTATAGTTTTAAGCCCTGCCGCAGCTTTAACAATGCCTAAAATTTTTCCTTCTACGCTAGCTATTTTGTCCTTGCTTGCCCTCATGCTTTTATCAACGTCACTGGCCTATCTACTCTACTTTTTTTTGCTCGAGCAAGTTGGTCCAACAAGAACCTCGAGCGTGACCTTTTTGGTGCCCGTGTTTGGCACCTTTTGGGGCATTTTACTGTTAAAAGAACCTGTTAGTTTAGGACTGTTTTTGGGAATGCTTGTCATTTTTGCCAGTATTGGCCTGGTAACGGGCATGAAATTCCCAGGCTTAAAACGGAGTTTATAACTCATAATGGAGTAGCTCGAGCGCTTTCTTGAGATAGAATTTAGTTTTTTAATTTCAGAGGTGCTAAAGAAGTTTAGAGTTAAGTTTGACATGCTTCAAGTCTTTGTTGCGTTTTAGATAGAATGATTTAGCGTCCACTTGCAACGACTTGATACTTATAGAGGCTCCTAAGTTGGCTCTTAGTTTACTACAGTAGAAGCCTAACTTAAATAAGGAGGAAGCCCTATGAGATTTTATCAAGCTGAGCATAAGTATTATTGCGGTGTTGATTTGCATGCTAGAACCATGCATGTTTGTATATTAG
>JAHEBB010000648.1 GCA_024642575.1 Trueperaceae bacterium
GCGCGAGGTAGGATTCATGGTTTAAAAATTGAGGGCTAAACTTTTATAAGTTTTCTAACACTGAGGGTACTATCTAAAGCGCATTTTACCTGATTATAATATTCTCTTATGTCAATTCAACCGCTTGTCAAATCTTTGGCAGAAGCTGCACCTGATGGCTGGAACGATGATCTGCATGGTCAGGTAACTTGGCGCACTTTTTTTAGTGCCGGACTTAGCCCTACTGAAGCCTTAACTCTGGGCTTTGCTGAATTGGCGGAAGGGCAAGAACTCAAGTATCATCGGCATCTACCTCCTGAAATTTACTATATTCTTTCAGGTCAAGCTATCGTTCATATAGATGGAAACGATAACTCGGTGAGTGCCAATACAGCGGTCTTTATTCCAGGTAATGCGCTTCATGGTATTAAAAATGCAGGGCAAGAGATAGTGAAATTTATTTATGCGTTTGCTGTTGATAGTTTTGAGTCGGTCGTCTACGACTTTGCTGTACCCCCGTTAGCAGAAAGTGACCCTATTCGGACTGAGGTTTAGCTCGAGCCTGTAAAACAGCTATTGCCGCAAGGCCGGAGCAAGCAACCAGTATCCAGAGTACTAGATTGTAATTACCTGCTACATCATGTAGTGCGCCTGCACCTAGAGGCGCAATGGTTTGAAAAAGGGCGATTAAGGTTGCCATGCTGCCACTAATGCTGCCGTAGTTGGCAGAACCAAAGGTGTCAGCAATGATGGCCGCTCTTGCCAGCGTACTTGCACCATTGGCCATCCCATGAAAGCTGGCAAATAGCCAGATGCTAGCAACGCCTGGCACAAACAGTAAAGATAAAATGCCCAGACTGTGAAAGGCAAAGGTCACCGAGCTTAAAGTTGTCAGAGAAAAACGAGCAGTATTGGGCGTAAAAAAGAGCCTGCCTGCCAGTTGCATAATGCCAATGGCACCTGTTGCCGCCGCAACCGTTGCGGGGCTGTAGCCTTTTTCTAAAAGCATAGGTACGCTATGGGCAGCTACCGCAATAATCGTAATGCGGTCAAGGGTAAAGGCAAAGGCTAACCACCAGAATGAGGAGCTTCTTAAGGCTTCTTTGACACTAAGACTTATTTCTGCTTTATCATCAGCTTTTTTAAAGCCATCAGGCTCGAGCCCCATTGCTTGTGGATTTCGCCTGAGTACAAAGGCGTGAAGCGGTATCGTACCGATGGCTAGAATAACTGCGAGGACCCTTAAAGCTTCGCGCCAGCTTAAGATTTCTACCAAAAAGGTTGAAAGCGGGATGAAAATGGTGCTTGCCAAACCCGCAACCAAGGTCACGACCAGCATGGCGGTTTTGCGGTTGCGCTTAAACCAGACGGCGACCACGGTAAAGGCAACTTCGTAAAAGGTGGCCGCCATGACCACGCCAATGCCTGCTTGAATCAAGTAAAAAAACCTTATATCTGTTACAAATGACCAGGCAAAAACCAGTAAGACACCCAGGCTCGAGCCGAGCGTCATGAGTAGTCTTGCACCGTGTCTATCTACCCAGCGACCAATGGGCAGGGCAATAAGACCAGACAAGAGTAAAGCCAGTGAATAGGCTCCTGAGGTTTGCGCTCTGGTCCAGCCTAAGTCGGCCTCCATAGGTTTAATGAAAACGCTAAAAGCATAAAAAAGGATGCCAAAGCCGACCGTTTGCGTAACGGCAAGCGCCCAGGTAATAGCCCAGCCATAATAATACCGAGATTGTTTCAAACTGACCTCGCAGAAGGCGTTAAACCTTGCTGCTGAGTGTATAGTTCAGGGCAACCTGTTCGGCACTAGTCAGATTACCTAAGCGAGCTTGAAACTGTGGCATAACGTAGCGAGAAAAAAGCTCAAAGCTTTTCCAGGTCGCTTCGCGGTTTGCCCATTCTTTAAGGGTAATCAGGATGCTGCCTGCTCCTGTAAGGCTTAGGAGTTTGGCTATTTTTTCAATCGCATCATCAGGCGTACCAATAATGTCGGTAGGTCTTGAAGCAAGGTGCTCAGCCCAGGCATTTTGGTCTACCGGAGGCAGAGGAGAGCCACTGACTCGAGTCGAAAAATCAAAGCGTTCATGAGCAGAACCTTCACGAATATTTTCTAAGGCTTGGGCCTTTGTTTCTGCTAGATGTAAATTGATTGGGAGGTAGACATCATGCTTATCGGCAACTTTGCCTGCGTTTTTCGCTGACCCTTCAATTTTTTCCCAATTTTGCGCAAAAGCTTCAGGCTTGCCACCAACTAACCAGCGGGTCCCGTACTGACCAATGCGCTTTAAGGTTTCCTCATTGCTGCCTGTTACCAGCGCAAGGGGCATATGTGGGTAGCTGTAGGGTTTGAGTTGCAAAACCGCGTCTTTTAACTCAAACCAATCAGTTTTTAGGCTGAGAGGTTCAGCTGAGGTGAGTAAGTGCATAATGACATCAAAGGCAACTAAAAAGCGCTCGGATTGTAAGGCTGGGTCTAAGCCCAAAACATAAGGGTCAGATTTAAGCCCACCGCCTGGCCCCATGCCTAAAATCACGCGCCCCCGAGTTAAGTGGTCAAGAAGGGAAAAGTTTTCTGCTATATAGAGTGGGTTATGAATGGAAAGCGGAATTACACCACTGGCAAACTTGATGTGCTTGGTTCTTGCTGCCGCGGTTGCAATAAAAATTTCGGGTGAGCCGAGGTACTGCCAGCCACTCGAGTGATGTTCGCCGACAAAGACCTCATCAAAATCAAGCTCATCCAGCCATTCGATAAGTTTAAGATCACGCTCGAGTGCGACCGTGGGGTTTTCTTTAGGCGAGTGAATGGGTTGTAAAAACAAACTAAAGCGAATGGGTTTAGCCACAACACGCGCTTTCTTTGCCCTTAACCTGTCCTTGACTTGGGCT
>JAHEBB010000166.1 GCA_024642575.1 Trueperaceae bacterium
ATCAGACATAGGAATATCAACTCTGGAGTTATTCATATGAAGGGCTTGACCAACCTTACCTGAAACCCTTGTAGCTGTATCAAAACTACCATCATTTGTGTTACCAGAACTATCTAAAACGCTAGAACCACTTGTCTCCTCAAAGCTGTACGCGGCGATTAGGTTAGGGGTTAATTGAGGTTTTTGCCAGACCATGCCTAAGTAGTCATAGGCGCCGCCTATAACAACTCTTTGCTGATTGCTGCTTAGTTCTCGGCTATAGGGGTAAATATATCCTGAGGGGCGTTGCGTTCCATAGGTTAAATATTGACCATCGGCCGTTAAGTAAGGGTGCTCGAGCGTTCCTGGAGCATTGATATTTCTTTCTGTGCTAACAATACCGCTCTGCAAATCCTTAATTCTGATTCTTTGAGTTGTGTTGATAGTTTGCCCAAATAAAACTAGATTTCCATTATCACTTACACTTGGATTAGATAAGTTTGGTTGGGCATAGACATTGGTATAGATAGTTGTTAAACGGTCAAAAACTCTGACACGGTCGATACCATTACTTAGCTTTTGGACAAAACTCAGGTAGCGTTTGTTACTGGAAATGCTAGGCTCGACCTGAGAATAACCATTCCCTAAAATGGAATTTGAGCAAGCCCCTAGGGTATAACTACAAATAAGGGGAGCACGTTTAGCGCCATTATCTATCTCCCAGACAATAATGCTGGCGTCAGCTGAAATTGAGACATTGGTTTCATTGCCTATTTGATTGCTTAGCTGCTCTAAGCCCCCTGAAGTTGTCATTCTAAAAATGTCAAAACTACTGGTTGCGGGGTTTAAAATACTGGCGACAATAATACTGCCATCGCCACTTATGCCAACCGATTGAATCTCAGTTGTACCCTGATAGATTTTTGTTTTTTGATCATTTGCCTGATTGCTCAGCCAGATTTGCCAAAGGTTGCCGCCGTGGTTGCTATTGGTTCTTATATAGACTAGAAAACCAGTTACATTAGGCAAAACAGCTGTAGTGACAAGCTCGTTTTCGATTGAGGGTTCAGGTGTTTCGATAGAAATATCTGCTTTAGAAGACTCGAGCCCTTGAATTACTCCTTTTGACTGAGTAAGCGTTTGAGTAGCGCCAAGCAAATCACTCATTTCAAAAAGGGCTTTGGACGCAGAGTCATTAGGGACTTGGGTTTGATAACATGCACTTAAGATGAATATTAAGATAAAACTTAGCAAAATTGGTTTATGAAACATAAACTCCTCGCATCCTGAGAAAATAAGCTAAGTATGACCCTATCATGCTGTTTGTAGGGGCGCAGTGACAGATGTATAGAGCGAAAACCATTATGAGAGTACCTAGGTTTTTCTACAAATACCCAATAGAGTAGGTTTATGAAACAAACGCCCGACCTTAGCAAGCAAAGGCCTAATCCACTAATCACAGAGCAGGAGCGGAAGTTAAAAAGGCAGCAGCGCCTTAGACAAGCGCAGCAAAAACCTGAGCTTTCAGGAAAATTTATTCAAGCAACTTATATGAATCTAGCGATGGCAATGCTTGTCTTAGTAGGTATAGAGTATTTGCTTTTTCAAGCAGGCTTTGCTGCCTGGTACTCGAGCTTTGTTAAAAGCTACCGTGATGCGGGAATCTGGGTACCCCTTCTTATTGCCTTTACCCTGGTTTCGCGTTTTGCCAGGAGATGGATAATAGGGTTTGCTAGAACGACAGCTCGAGCGTCTACGAATAGAACCACGCAGTATCTCATCTTTTTGGCATTTATCCTGCTTAAAGCAGTTTTGCTTGCGCCACTTTTATGGCACGCTAGCCAAACTGCTCCAGGTCTTATTGCGTCATCAGCCTTAATAACGCTTGCCCTAGTAGCAGGTATAAGCGTTTATGTACTCACGACCAAAAGCGACTTTTCTTTTCTAAAAGGATTTGTACGTGTGGGAGGATTTTTATTAATAGGGATTGTTGTCGCCAGACTTCTTTTTGGTTTTCAACTCGGTTGGATTTTTGCACTGGCTATAGCTATTTATGCCCTTATTAGAATTTTATATCGTACCTCATCTTTACTGAAAATTTACCAGGAAGATCAAGCTATTGTGGCTGCCCTTGACCTATTTGCTTCTGTGACCATGCTATTTGCCAGCATTCTCAGACTTCAACGTCAATTAAGAAGATAGAGAAAAACGGTTCGCTGTAATTAAAAAGGTTGCTCACAACGGTCATTTAGTTATTTAAATCTAAAATGCCAGTAATAAGATAGTAATGGACTCTATTAAAAATTTATCTTGCTGAGGTTTATCAAAGTGTTAGGCTTTTGGCGTCCTATTCGTATGCTCAAGGACAGAGAGCAGTGAAGTATGCCTCGAGGGATGCTAAATCTATTTATTATTGGTTTTGTCAGTGGTTTTCTACTGTTTGGTTGTAATCAAGTTGATAAGGTTTCCACAGAAGCTGATGCTTTGTTCAGCCTTGAAGGTTTAAATCAAGCAAAGAAAATAACCTTAACCCTAAAAGAAATTCAAGGGCTCGAGCCTGATTCGGATACTGTAAATAAAGAAATAACGTATGACCCTAAAGAAGATGACTTAAGTGATTTAAACACTTCATCTGTCTTAGCCAATGCGACAGGGCTTCTTGCTTATATTAGGACTGATGGACTTGATCGCTGGGATATTTGGACAAATAATCAAGAAACAGATACAAGACTAAAGATTTATCAGGGAACAACGGAAATCCAATCGGTTGGCGTAAGTGCCGATGGTCAAGTTCTGGTGGCAAGTATTTTAAACCCTGCAACCAGTAGTTTTGACATTTTTAAGTTTTCCCTTGTAGCTGGTGGTTTTTCACCAGAGGCAGGTGGTATCGAGCAATTAAGTGCGGACTCGAGCGACGAAATTAACGTTTCTATAACTTCTGACGGTTCAAGAATAGCTTGGCAAGGGATGTATAACGAAAAAGCTACTCCTTTTATTTGTACCTATATTGGGGCTAGCTGCTTTACAAGTGTTTTAGCCAATAAGTTTAGTCAGCGTGAACCAAGTTTATCGGCCAATGGAAACTATTTAGCCCTTGTCCAAGAAGTTGACAATGGCCTGGACCGAGTCAGGATTTTTGACTTTACAAATAATCTGTATACCAATGTTATGTCTGATATTCTCCCTTTAAGCTTTCCAAGCCTAAGTAATGATGGTCAATGGGTTATGTATAAACAGGATTCGCGTAAGCGCAACAATCGTCAGCGTATTTTGCTTAAAAACGTAGCTACTTCTGAAGTTACTGTTGAACGTAGTGTATTTGATCCATTAAGCCTCGAGCATCCGTTTTTAACTGCGGATGGTAAATACATGGTTTATGGTACTGAAAATAGCCTTGGAAGGATTGTTCCCTTTAGTCGAGAGCTCGAGACTAACCTGCAAGCTTTGCCTCAAAGTGGTGACTTTAGCTATAAAGGAATGGTTTGGCAACAAGCTGTGTCAAAGCCTGCTGGGGGTTCGCTAGATGAGAGTTTTGGCGAGAAGGGTATGGTAACAACAGATTTCTCAGGTTCTAGAGATTTCGCGAGAAGTATGGCCATTGATTCTAATCAGGATTACATTGTAGTTGGAACAGCATTAATGAATAAAAATTATGATTTTGCTTTAGCACGTTATAAACCTGACGGTAGTTTAGATTTGAATTTTGGGGAAAATGGAAAAGTCACCACAGATTTTGCTAGCAATTGGGACTGGGCGTACGCTGCTGTTATTGATAGTAAAGACCGAATTATTATGGGAGGCTCGAGTACTGCAGTAAGCAGCACAGGGTCTTCACTCAGTCAGCATATAGCTCTGGTTCGTTACCGATACGATGGTAGCTTAGATCCAAGTTTTGGTATTGGGGGAAAGGCAATGCCATTTGCCTCTGGCTATCAAGATTTCGTTAACTCAATAGTCATCGATAAAAATCATAAGATTGTGATTGCTGGTCATATTATAGACAATAATAAGAGTTATTCCAATTTTCTAGTGGCTCGCTTAAATTCAGATGGTACCTTAGATAGCAGTTTTGGGGAAAATGGTAAGGTCTCAACGGATATAAATGGTTTAACAGATATAGCTAAATCAGTCTTTTTAGATGAAGCTGGAAACATAATAGTTGTTGGCTCGAGCTTTTCAAAATTGGGGCGAGAAGATATAGCTATTGTTAAATATAATGCCGATGGAAGCCTGGATCAGAGTTTTGGCATTAGTGGAAAAATAAGTACAGATTTCAATGGTCAACGTGAATACATAAATACGGCAACTATCGACAAAAAAGGGAGAATAATAGTTGCAGGTAGTCTATACACAGGAAAAGAGAATCTGTTTTTAGTCCTACGTTACAACCCTGATGGAAGCTTAGATCAAAGCTTTGCTCGGGGTGGTGTATCGATTACTAACCTGCCAGGTACTTCTGAAGGAGCAACAGGGGTTTTAGTGGATGCGAACTCGCGAATTATTGCTACAGGGTACGCAAGCCAAGGTGGTAATGGGGGGGATAATTTTGCCCTTATCAGATACCTGGAAAATGGTATTTTAGATAGCAGTTTTGGGGAAAATGGTAAAGTAACTACTGACTTTACGCTACCAAATCAATACAAAAGTGATGATTCTTCATTTGCAAGTAGGATTGATGTTGATGGTGGGATTGTTGTCGTAGGTATGTCTTCTGTGCAGGGTACGCAGGATGATGATTTTGCGCTTGCCCGCTATCACCCATAAACTTTAAGGATTGTTGAAATTGATAAGACATTGTTTTTTTGGAACACAGCTTCTTATCAGAGAACACCCTAAAAGTAAAAATACCCAACCCTTATAAGATAGAAGAGCTATGCTTAAGGACGCTTAGATTTTGTTTTTGAGAAGGGTTAATGTTTAATCATGATTGCTTTGAGATCATATCGCCATTTATTGAAAGGCTTTTTATAATATGGTCTCGGTCATTATTGTTAACTACTTTTCTTCGGAAATGCTTATTCGTTGCGCAAAAAGCCTCAAAGGCATTTACGAACTTATTATTGTAGATAATTCTGTTGATGTGCGAGAACGGCAGAACCTTGAGACCTTTGCTCAGAATTATCCTATGGCAAAACTGATCATAAACAATCATAATATTGGCTTTGCCAGAGCTGTGAATCAGGGTGCGCAGCAGGCGCAAGGTGACACCCTCCTGATCCTAAATCCGGATACCTATCTTTTTGAAGACACTTTGGATCTATTACAAAACCAACTTCATAAAGAAGGAGTAGGTGCCGTTGGCCCTTTTATTCAATTTCCTGATGGTAGTGAACAACCAGGGGCTCGCCGACTAACGCCAACCCCTGCAAGAGCTTTTGCAAAGCTGTTTGGGTTGTCCCGCTTAGGCATTATGGAAGATCATAATTTGGCAGGCTCGAGCCTGCCTTTAGGACCGCAGCCCGTAGAAGCTCTCTCTGGTGCTTGTATGCTAATTCGTAAAGATCTTTACCAGCAACTTGGGGGTATGGATGAAGCCTATGTGATGCACTGCGAAGATTTAGATCTTTGCATGAGAATTAGACTTGAGGGGCTCGAGCTTATCTTTGTGCCAGAGGCTAAAGTGGTGCATGAAAAGGGTCATAGCAGTAGTCATCAACCTCTCTGGGTAGCTTGGCACCTTCATAAAGGTATGCTCAGGTACTACCGCAAGTTTTTTCGTTCTCATTACCCAGCCCCGTTATGGCTTATGGTTGTATTAGGGGTTTATTTTAGATTTGCTGCCTACTCTATTATTAAACTAACCAAACGTTTGGTCGGGGCGTGAATCGCATAGTTATTTTAGGTGCGCGCTCTTTTGTTACTTTACCGCTCATCAAACAATTAAGGGATAAGCAAACCTATATTACCCTAGTGTCCCGTCAGCCAGAAAGTTTGAAATATTTAGAGCTTGAAGGTTGCGAGATACGAAGCTTGGACCAGCTTTTACAAGAAGAGCTCGAGCTCAATGAGCTTATTAGCCTTTTACCTATCTGGGTAACGGCAAACTTAGTGCCAAAGCTGAGGTTGAGGGGCTTAAAAAAGGCAGTTATTCTGTCCTCAAGCAGCGTTGTAAATAAAAAAAAATCTCACTGGACATCCGATATTGCGTTGGTTGAGCGGCTCGAGCATGCTGAATATCGCCTACAAGATGTTTTTGCAAAGCTAGGTGCAGATTTAATTACCTTGCGACCTACAATGGTGTTTGGTTACGGAAAAGATAAAAATATTTCGCTTATTTTGCGTAACTTAAAACGTTTTCATGTCATGCCCTTTTTAGGCAAGGCAAAAGGCTTAAGGCAACCTATCCACGCCTATGATCTTGCCAGGGCTATTTGTCTAAGTTTAGAAGCGGATATTGGCAGTCAAACCTTTGAGCTTGGTGGGGCAACCCAGCTTAGCTATCGAGATATGGTTGCTGAAATCGCTCGAGCTGTTAATGTATCCTATCTTTCCTTAACTATACCCAAAGTTTTACTCTTATTCGCCCTAGGATTAATTAAACTCATGCCTAGATATCGCTTTTTAGAGCCAGGGATGTTTGAGCGAATGAATGAAGACTTGCTGGTAGATACAAAGAAAGCTGAAAAGCTCCTTGGTTTTACCTCTAGCCCTCTCACCAAATTTCTAAATCATCAGTTGATTTATGATGAGCAATCTTTTTGAGGTTCAAATTTAATAGTAATATTTTTTTCTTGGAGATGGCTAATCTTTTCTTTCTGATTCTCTAAATTGATACAGTTATTGGCAATGAGCAGGGTTTTGAGATTTCCTAAAGGTAAAAGAGGTTCTAGGTCCGTTATAGCATTGCCTGTGAGAACTAGAATTTCTAATTGATTTAGTCGGCTTATGGGAAGTAAATCGCTAATCTGAGCGTTGGCAGCTGTTAATCGTTTGAGTTTGGTCAGGTTTGCCAAAGGCAAAAGATTACTTAGTTTTGTCTGACTCAGACTTAGGGTTTCTAGATTTGTAAGTTGAGCTAGGGGAGAAAGATCTTTAAAGGGATTAGCATCAATATCTAAAGATCTTAATTTACTTAAATTACTTAGGTTGCTGAAATCTGAAACATTGTTTTTTTCCAAATTTAGGGTTTCAAGTTCTATGAGATTAGCTAATATAGATAAATCTTTAACACCCAAGCCGCTTAAATCCAGTTCACTCAAGTTCGTAAAATTAGCAACTATTTCAATAGAAGTCTGTAAAGGATTTTTACCTATTTGCAGAGAAGTGAGTTGGGCAAAGTTGGTAATTGGGCTTATATCGGTAATTTGATTGTCAAGAACATTAAGCTCAGTAAAGGTATTCGTATTGAGATTTGATAGAGGGGTGATATCTTTGAGGGAATTGCCCTGAAGGTTTAAGATTTTCAGTTTTTGTAACTTATTTAAATCACTAAGGTTGTCAATTTGGTTCTGCTTTAAAGATAAGGACTCGAGCTCAGTTAAGACCGAAAGTCCTGAAATATTACTTATTAGATTTTGATCCAGATTTAAAAACTGGAGACTCTCCAATTCAGCTAAGGCTGAAATATCTGAAATCCGATTGTTATTTAAAAGAAGGGTAGTAAGGGTTTTGGGTAAGTTAGGCAGTGAGATAAGCTGATTATTGTCCAGCCGTAAAACTTTTAGATTGGTTAAAGTGCTCAAGGTTGCAATGTCAGTTATTTCATTATTATTCAGGAATAGTTCTTGAAGCTCAGTTAAATTACCTAGCGGTGTAATATTGGAAATCTGGTTATTGCCAAGACGTAATTTTGTGAGCTGTGTTAGAGAAGCTAAAGGAGAAAGATCAGTAATTTGATTATTCTCGAGCCAAAGCTCATTAAGTTTTATTATTTTCTCAAGGGGTTGCAGATTACTAATTTCATGACTACTGAGCCTTAATCTTCTAAGATTTTGTGCTTGTTCTAGACCAGATAGGTCTGTTATTTTTCCATTTTTCGGCAAAATGACCAGACTTCTTAATTTCATAATGTCTTTACACTTAACTTCAGAGCTTTCAAGTTTTAAGCTCGAGCGAACTGCCTCTTTCAAAATGCTATCTTTAAAAATAATTTGCTGGGTTTCACTGACACATCTTTGCTCACCAACATCGATGTCTGGCAAATTAAGGCTTATTGGGTTCTCTGTATTTGGAAGACAAGACGTTAGTGCAAAACTGAGAAAAGCTAGCAGGGTAAAGTATTTCACCAAAAACTCCTTAATTACTATCTATATAGCAACATAAACCTCAAGGTGTAAACATTTTGCTTTTATCCAAACACTTTCTTGCTCAAAGGCATTTCAGGTCAAATTTGGTTAATAGATACTAGCCATAATTAGGCTGACTGCTTAAATATCGGGTTCGCCCAGAGCTAGTTTAGCAAAATAGTTTGATTGAAGATTTAATAAATGTTGAAGATGAAAAATTTTAGATGACTAAACCGATAAATGTGATAGTTCTAATCTTTAAACCTTTCTAATTTTGTTAGTTTGTGCCCGATGACTGCGGACGCATGGATTACCCTAATACTGCTTTTGGGCATTCTAGGCTTTTTGGGTTTTACCAAAGTAGCGGCTGACCTAGTTTTTGCTGGAGGGCTTACCCTATTACTATTTTTGGGCGTATTAAAACCTCAAGAAGCACTTATTGGTTTTGCCAATGAAGGGGTGGCTACGGTAGGAGCGCTTTATATTGTTGTGACTGGTCTTCGCGAAACGGGGGGTATTGCTTGGCTATCCAGAAAACTTCTGGGAAAACCCAACTCGCTTATAAATGCTCAGCTTAAGGTTATGTTCCCTGTTGCTCTTATGAGCGCTTTTCTAAACAATACGCCTGTGGTTGCCATGTTGATACCTGCGGTGAGTGATTGGTCTAAGAAATTTAGTCTTGCTGTTTCAAAGCTTATGATTCCACTTAGCTATGCAGCTATTTTAGGGGGA
This sequence comes from Trueperaceae bacterium, assembly GCA_024642575.1. Lineage (GTDB taxonomy): Bacteria > Deinococcota > Deinococci > Deinococcales > Trueperaceae > JAHEBB01. The sequence continues at coordinate 8,937 of JAHEBB010000166.1, forward strand.
ACCTGTACCCTTATTGGCACCAGTACCAATTTGGTTGTTAACGGCTTTTTGTTAAGAGAAAGACCTGATGAAGCCTTAGGTATGTTTGATCTCGCCTGGGTAGGTTTGCCTACTATGCTTATCAGCATTGCCTTTATTGTTATTTTTAGTCACTGGTTACTCCCAGATAGACGCTCAGTGGTAAGTCAACTGAGCAATCCCAAAGAATATAGTATTGAAATGCTAGTTGATGCGGGGGGGCCTCTGGTAGGAAGGAGTATCGAAGAAGCCGGACTTCGTCACTTGCAACATCTCTTCTTGATGGAAATTGAGCGAAAGGGGAAAATTATTGCTGCGGTCTCTCCGGCCGAGGTATTGCAAGAAGATGACCGACTGGTTTTTGTTGGGGTGGTAGATTCTGTTATTGAGCTTCAGCGTATAAGGGGGCTTAGTCCAGCAACTAATCAGGTTTTTAAGCTCGAGGCACCACGTACGAGCCGTGTTCTCATCGAAGCAGTGGTTTCACATACGAGCCCTCTGATTAATACCAGTATTCGTGAAAATCGCTTTCGCTCAGCTTATGATGCAGTTGTCATCGCCGTTGCTCGAAATGGGGAGAGAATTAAACAAAAAATCGGCGATATTATTTTAAAAGCTGGCGATACACTCCTTTTAGAAGCCAAACCTAATTTTGTTGAGCAACACCGCAATTCTAATAATTTTTATCTGGTAAGCGCACTACAAGACTCGAGCCCTCCCAGATTTAACCGTATTTTTATTGCACTAAGCATTTTGATTGCCATGATAATCGTAGTGAGTTTTAACCTTTTAAGCATGCTGGAAGCATCTTTTTTAGCTGCCCTTCTTATGCTTGTAACTAGAGCTTGTTCCGCAGATGTTGCGAGGCGGAGCATTGACTGGCAGGTATTAATTGTCATTGCCTCAGCGTTTGGTATAGGTAATGCCTTGCAATTAAGTGGCGCAGCAGGCGTTATTGCTCAAAGTTTTACAAGTCTAGCGGGAGAGAGTGCCTTTGGAAATTTAATCATCATTTATGTAGTAACAGCTCTTTTTAGCAGTGTGATTACTAATAATGCAGCTGCTGTTCTTATGTTTCCTATTGCTCTTTCTATTTCACAAGATTTAAACGTAAGCGTGTTACCCTTTGCTGTTGCCATTATGATGGCTGCCTCAGCAAGTTTTGCTACGCCTATCGGTTACCAGACAAACCTTATGGTCATGGGGCCAGGTGGGTATAAGTTTGCTGATTATCTTAAAATAGGCTTACCTTTGAATTTCCTCACAGCCCTGGTTGCCCTTTTTATTATACCGTTTGTTTGGAAATTTTAGTTGCAAGTATCGTTTAAATTGTAATCCAGGGAGAAACATGATTCAGACCGTTATTGATATTGCTACAAAAGCTGGGAAAAAGATACTGGAGGTCTATGAATCAGCAGATTTTGATGTTGACTTTAAAGCCGATGATTCACCTCTGACTCGAGCCGATCTGGCGTCGCATAACTATATTGTTCAGCATTTGGCAAGCCTAAGCCCTGACATTCCCATTTTGTCTGAAGAGTCACAAGGTATTGCCTATAGTGATCGGCGAGGGTGGTCACGCTTTTGGTTAGTAGATCCCCTGGATGGCACCAAAGAATTTATCAAACGCAATGGCGAATTCACCGTTAATATTGCCTTGATAGACGAAGGTAAACCTGTTATGGGCATTGTTCATGTGCCTGTTACGGGCTTAACTTACTGGGCA
>JAHEBB010000649.1 GCA_024642575.1 Trueperaceae bacterium
CAGCTAACAAGGGCCAAGAAAAATTTGAAATTACAGGTTGAAGCTTCTAAAACCGAAGCTGAATTGCTGGTTGAAGATTTACTTATAGATGTAGGTTTGTTTCATGCAGAGGCGGATATGAAGTGGCTCGAGCACTGTGAAGCCAAACTCAAAGCATTTGCGGCTCAGACAAAAAATTAATAGCTAAATGCTGAATGTGCGCTAGATTGGAGAGCATGAATCCTTTTTTGGCAGTCGATCACCTAAGTAAAAACTACCCTGGTAGCGCTCAAGAGCGCAGTGCCCTTAAGGATATTAGTTTTTACGCCGAAAAAGGGGAGTTTCTGGCTTTGCGCGGCTCGAGCGGGGCAGGTAAAACAAGCTTACTTAAACTCATTAGCGGTATTGAGCAAGCAAGTTCAGGCTTTATCAGGATTGGTGAAACCTTTTTGCATGCGCTAAATGAAAGCCAAAGAGCGCAGTTTCGCGCCAAAACCATTGGCTTTGCCTTTCAACTTTTTGACTTACTCGAAGATTTGACGGTGGCTGAAAATGTCGCTTTGCCGCTTATTTTGCTGGGTCAAACCAGACAAGCTGCCCTTAAAGAGGCAGAGGCTATGCTCGAGCGTTTTACCATCTTAAATCTAGCCAAAGCTTCCCCCGAAACTCTCTCCGGGGGAGAAATGCAGCGGGTTTCGCTGGCGAGAGCGCTCATTCATAAACCTGCCCTTCTTTTAGCCGATGAGCCTACAGGCAGTCTTGACACCTTTGACGCTGAGCAAGCGCTAAACCTCTTGGCTGAAACAAGAGAGGGCACAGGGCTAACAATTTTACTGGTAACGCATAGTGCCAGGGCGGCAGCTTACGCTGATAGAGTACTGACGCTTAAAGAAGGCCGTCTGGTTTACGGCAAGTCAGGCGTCATGCATGCCTAACTTGCTTTTTCTAAGCTGGGCTTACTGGCGTAAACGCCCCAGTTTGGTGCTAAGCATGCTGCTTGCTCTGTTGCTTGCCCTGATTTTTGTGCCTGTTTTACTTACAGCCTCCTGGCAACTGGGTTTAAGAAGCAATGCCATGCAGAGTATTAGCGCCGATATCAGATTGGTGGCCTTATCTAAAGAAGGCAGTTTGCCCCTAGATTCTCGTTTGCCTGCAAGCGTTAAAGCGCAAAGTTCGGTCATAATTCGTGACAGCGTATTGCTCAATAAAGGTCTGCAAGCCAGTGTAAAGGTTTACGGCGTTGAGCCGCTTAAGTATCCATTTAAGGCTAACTTGCTGGCAGGGCGTTTTTTAGGAGATTATGATGGACGCTCGCTGGTCATTTCTGAAACGCTAGCGACCAAGCTCAACTTAAACCTTTTAGATACCGTGCAACTTACCAGTAATCAGGGTTTTCGTGCTTACCGCATTATTGGCATAAGCGAGGAGCGTAGCGAGCAAATTTTTATGCCACTTGACGAGGCGCGACTTGCGTTTAATTCGGGTCAACCCTTGGCAAACTGGTTTGATTTAGAGCTTATGCCCGAAACAAATGTAGCTGAGGTTGCCAAACAACTCAGTAGTCTTTTGGCGCAAGAATTTACCGTCTTGAGTTCAGATAGCTTAAAACGGCAACCCAGCTACACGGCGCAGGGGCTCGAGCTTTTTCTTCTTGCCCTTGCTGTTTTCTCTGCAATGGCTGCGCTTTATTTACTTATGAGCAATTTGTCTTTAATCAGGCTCGAGCGGCGCAAGAGTTTTGCAGTTCTTAATGCCTTAGGCTTAGCTGAGCAGCAGCTTAGAGGGTTATTGCAGCTCGAGTTTCTGGCCTTAAATGTTTTAGCTCTGAGTTTTAGCTGGCCTCTTATAAAAGGGCTCGAGCGCAGTTTGAGTAGTCTTGCCAAAGCCCATGTCTTTTCTTTGAGCATCGCAGAATTTAACCTCTCTTTTTTAAAGCTTTCAGGTCTTACTCTTTTGGCTTTTTTAAGTTTGCAATTTATCTGGTTTCTAGCTTTGCGGCTGAACCTGGCAAAAGCTAAAGGCTTAGAAGAGGGGGCTCGAGCTGAAATAGCTGTGAGACTGCCCAGTAGTTTCTGGTTAGCCAATCGCTTTTTTCGGCTTTTTCGCACTCAAGACACCTTTGCCTTTGGCTTTTTGATTTTAAGCTTGGGTCTTATCACCACTCTCTTTGGTCTGACAGCGAGCTATCAGGTTTCGCTAAAGGCTTTAAAAGAACGCAGTGAAGCCTGGGATTTGGTGGTTTACCAGCGCGACCCCATTACAGGTATCAGCGTGCCTTTAGAAGCGAAAGCTGGTGAATTACTGCGCCAAATCACGGGTGTGACTCAGGTGGCAAGTGACACGCAAATTGCTATCAGGCAAGCCAATTTAAGTGCCAACTTACTGGTTTCAGATGCCGATGCGGGTTATAAAACGCTCTCAGGGGTAGCAGGCAGTCACCTGGCTCTTGCCTTAAAAGAAGGGCAAAGGGTTGCCGTTGCCAAAAGCCTCGCCGATTTATATGGCTTTAAGGTGGGCTCGAGCCTCGAGCTAAGCACCGCAAAAGGCAAGAAAGCCTATCAAATTATTGCCATTGTTGATGATAGTGGCTCAGAACCACGAGGCGTCTATATTGATCGCAGCCACTTTGAGGCTGATTGGCGATACCACGTGGTTGATTATTATTCCCTTGTTTTGGCTAAGGGCGTCAGTCAAGAAACGGTTATGGCGCAAATCAAGACTAGCCTGGGGGTTAAATACCTGATAGATGTCATTCCTGCCAGTAGCATCGCTGCAAAGGCTGCTTCAGTCATAGCCAATTCTTTTAGACTGGGGCAGGTTTTGAGTCTGGTGTTTATCTTGATTGCACTACTGGGTTTTGCCAGTGTGGGTAAAGAAAAACTCTTTGCCCT
>JAHEBB010000650.1 GCA_024642575.1 Trueperaceae bacterium
GCTTTTTCCTAGTATTTCTTCTAGACTTGTTTTATGCTCATACAGACTTCCTGATAGGTTTTTGTTCACAACTTAATTCTCGTCTAGGAAGTCTTTTCTTTTGTTTTGTCCCTTACTAAGAATAAATATAGTTTAGACTTACCGCTCAAAAGGGTTTTCAAATAGAATGGTCGGTAGCCTTTAAACGTTACTGCGCTTTGGTTAAGTGGGTGAATTGAGTGAGTGCTTAATAGACTCGATCTAGCAAAATAATGGGGTTCCTAAATTTTACTTGGAAACAAACAACTCCGACTCCTCAAAAAGTTGCTCAAGGTAGCGTCCATGAACCCTTAGCTTATCCGTTTCCTGTTTGGTAATGCCTTCAGATATGCCCTTCATTTCACGGTCAAGTAAGGTTAGCTGCTCGAGCATAAGATCATGCGCCGTTTTGCCATCTTTCATGATTTGCGCACGCCTTACGTTGTAAGGGATTTTAATATAGTTATCTAACGTAGTTGGCAAATATTCAAGGGCAACTTTACGAAGTAAATAAATATCTTTATTGGTATTGTCTGCCAAATTGTCAATACTGGGTAGCGTCTGCAAAATCGAATTTCTTATGCTTTCAACCTTGGCATAAATTGCTTTTGAAGCAGGCTCACGGATACGGTCAAGCAAACTATCTAGACTTGTCTGAATATCAGAAGCTGTCAATGGGGGAAGCGCTTGCTCAATTCTCTTACTTTTTGCCAGAAAAAAGCCTAACAAAAACAAAAGAAGGGCTGAACCGAAAACGGTGTAGGGTCCAGCTAAAAAGGTATTGCGTAGGACAAAAAACACCCCTATTCCTATTGCGGCCAAAAGAAACCCCCAAATTAGCCGCTTGGCAAGCGCTTTGCCCGTCATATCAGAGCTTTAGCTCCTCGCTAGGTGCAGGTAAAGCTAGCGTTTTGGTTACCGAATCCACTTGCTCTTCACGTACTCGGTCGAGATAGGTTTTTGCTTTGGTGATTTCTGAATCCAGCGTGTCTACCGTTTGCTTCATGCTTTGTAAAGCTGCCATTTTGTATTCACTGATAGAATCCATAGCCGAGTAAATATTATTAAAGGATTTTTGCAATTGCTCTACGTTAACACTGGCACTCGATGCCTGTTCATAAACGCCAGTCGTTTGCTTTTTGAGCATTTCGCTGGTGGCTTCAATCATATTCGCCGTCGTTTTGTTAAGCGCATTAATCTGGTCTAATACCAATTTTTGATTGGCTAAACCTTGAGACACCATTACGGCTGTACGTAAAGCTGAAACGGTCGTAGTTGATGCGCGGTCAACCCCTTTAATAAGCTCGAGGTTGTTTTTGCGCACCAGATCAAGTGCCAGGTATCCTTGAATGCTAACAGCAAGCTGAGTCTGCAAGTCGAGAACTTTTTGACGAATGTAAAAGAGCATTTCCTCTTTTACGACTCTTGCCTTTTCTGCATCTGACCGTTCTATTTGGCTAACCTTAGTCTCGAGCGCGGTATCTATACGTTTGGATAGATAAATATATTGCTCGAGCTTTTCCATGGTGTCCCACAAATTGACTTTTTCCTGCTCAATGGTGGCATTGTCCATCCGCAGTTCGTCTTGGCCATTATAAAGACTCTCTAATATTTTGTTGATATGAGACTGACTTGACTGATACTTTAAGAAATAGTCTCTTACCTTGTTACCCATAGGGATAATGCCAAAAAGACGTTTGGGCGCAAACAAATCCCCCTGTTTGGAGGGGTCAAGATCTTCTACGGTTCGGCGCAAATCTACCAGCGTTTTTGAAACTTTTGATTTGCTATCAAGCGCAACTTCATTTAGGGCATTAACTGGTTTTTCAAGGAAACGATTCGAAACATTTGCAGCTGCGCGAATCTCATCATTACCTAAGTTATGAACAGCCATGACTTTTGATTGAAACTCTTCACTCTGAATGGGCGCTGCCAAGACGCCATCAATAAAATCGCTAACCTTTTGATCAAGCAACGAGGTCGTGACTTCGTTGAGTTTAATCATGGTATCTGCTTCTTCAGCAGGAATAGCTTCAACGGGTTTGGGTGGGGTTAAGACTTCAACATCAGGTGGTTGCAATTTATCGGGCACGATTCCTCCTTGAAACTTGCTGTATCAACAAGACGCAGCTTAATCTTACAAAATCACTTCTTAATGTACCATTTTAGTTGCTAAGAAACGGTGTATTTAAGTTCGAGTCTCTCTGAAATTAAGTTGTGAGACCGAAACTGAGGTTAGCATTGCAATAAAGCGCTCTGAAATAGACAAAAGTATCAATATTTAGTGATTTATTTCACGATTTTCAGTTTGCCCTATTTTTATTGAGAAATCTCTATTTCATTCTACTTTTGTATGGATTACTCTTTGCTTTCAAACGCGCTCGAGCGTCTTATAAGGTTCGGCTGGTAATTCAAGCTTTATTTCATCTCCACAACGAATCAAACCACCGCGAATAACAATGGTCATAATTCCCGCTTTACGTACCAAATTGCCCGATACATCTTTATCTAAAACGGCTGCTAACAACCCAGGCTGAAAATCATCTAACTGCTTGCATGGATTTCTAAGCCCTGTTACTTCAAGTATGGCTTCACCAAGAATCAATTTACTTCCCCTAGGTAAGGCAAGCAAATAAAGTCCTTGCGTCGTGATATTTTCACCCATCTGACCTGCTGAAACGCTAAAACCTTGAGCGCTTAACATGGCATGCAATTCTGTTGGTATCAGGTGAACCTGACGCAAATTAGGCTGGCTAGGATCAACAGCCACTCTCGAGCGGTGTTTGACAGTTTTACCCATATGCGCATCACCTTTTACCCCTAAACCTTCAATCAGTTCAAGG
>JAHEBB010000651.1 GCA_024642575.1 Trueperaceae bacterium
TAGCTATTCCTATGAATTGGTAGGAGAGATGGTCAACTTTACCTTACAAGAGTATCGTCTTGATCTTTGCTTTTTGGGCTGTAGTGGCATAAGCCCTGAGTTTGGTTTTTCCATGCGCGATTACCTAGAAAGTGCGATTGCCAGGGCCTTTTTAAATGTGAGTGATCGGGTTATTGTGGTAGCGGATCATAGCAAGGTGGGGCAAAAGACACCCGCTAGGTTTGCAACATTAAAGTCGATTGATAGACTTATTACGGATGAAGGGCTCGAGCCAGACTGGCAAGTTCAGCTCGAGCGAGAAGGCTTAAAGATAGACTGTGCACCTTATTTATAAACGCTAGGGTGTACAGCGGCTCGCAGCTCTATGTAATAGTGTTAGGGGTTACGCAGAGAAAGCGAAAGGACTAAAGTTCGAGAATGAGCGTAACCCGACTTGATTACTATCAATATCTCTTGGTAAGCCAGATCAACTATAGGCTAACAACTTTGGGATTTGTAAAAGGTTTGTGTAAATGGGGAATGCTTATAAGCTAGGCATCATGTCTGGAAACATAATAGCAAATTGGTTTAGGGCTAAGGGCCAGTTAGAAATAGGCCTTGTCCAGTTTTTAGAGATATTTTTAAAAGCCAGGAAATGAGTTTAAAGACGGCTTCATCATTAGGTAAAGAGCCTTTGGTTTTAGGGGTTTTGCGAAAACTTTTGTTTAGAGATTCAATAGCGTTAGTGGTGTAAATAAGCTTACGAATCTCGGGAGGGAAGTCAAAAAAGGCCGTTAAGTTATCCCAATGCTTAAACCAGGCTGTGCTAATCATGGGCTCTTCACCACTTTTGATGAATCAGCCAGGATCATAAAGAACCCTGGCTCTTAAAAGATCAAAGTTAGCTCTGCCATACATCTGCCTTTTGATAGTTTTGAGTCGATTGACTTGACCTTCTAATTGGCCATTAGACCAGTGATATTTCATGGCATTATGAATTGCGGCTTGATCCTTTTTCAAGTTCTGAGAAAAGTTTTTCAGTGCAGTTATAGAGCTTTGAGCTGTTTCCTCAAGCCAGTCAATAAAGGTATCAGCTTATCTTTCCTTGATCATTTTGTCAAAAGCAATGCTCTTCGCTTTGAACGCTTCAAAATCATTAGCAATCAGAGATAATTGCTCAAACATATTCTGCATATCTTTAGCTAAAAATTCAGTAGGTTTGAGTAGTGCGTAACTCAACAGCTTTGGTGTAGGTTTGCGAAATCTAGGACAGGCTAAGACATTAAGTTGTTCTTTAGATGGGCTTTTAAGATAGTGAACATAGCGTTTGACCATAGCTCGTTTACCCTCATAACCCTTTTCTTGTATGTCACACCAAAGCTGGTTGATATTATGACAACCTTCAACAAAGCGTTGATTTAATTGCTGAATAAAGGGTTTTAACTTACCTAATCTACTGCCCCGAGCTTGCTGTTCTGGAAACTCTTTTGACGCCAAATATTTAATTACAGTTCCCCGAGACATACCAAGCTGCTTAGCAATCTGGCTATTAGAAAAGCCTTGTTGATGTAGCTTATGGACTTCATCGAAACGCCCAAGACGTTTTTGGCGTTTTTCTTGTTTCTCAAGTTCTTTTCTTGAGGAGAGATTTGGCTCTGGTACATGGATGCCGCCTTTAAGCTCGAGGGTTTTTTGATAAGCTAGCTGAATGGTCTTGGTATTACCTTGAAAGTAGCGTTCGATCATTTCTCTCAAGTTTTTAAGCAAATGCCAGCGATCTGCTATTTCAATAGCTTGCAGAGCTCCTTGATTAACAGCAAGTGCATATTCACCTGAGCGATCACGGCTGATGATTTCAATCTTGGGATGATCCTTTAGCCATTCTGCCAATACACTAGCATCACGACCTTCAAGGATATCAATAGGCTTTTGTTTTTCCAAATCAACCAGCAAAGTTCCATAAGTTCTTCCTTTACACATTGCCCAATCATCAATCCCGAGCACGCGAGGCGTTTCAAAGCTTTGAAGTTCATGTGAACGCAAGTATCTATCAAGCGCAGTTGCACTGGTTGCTATGCCTAAACAGTTACATAGTTGGGTTGCCGCATATGAAGCTACCTTAAAGCCAACATGCTTAATCGATTTCATAAGCCTGCTGCTTTTTCGAGCATATGCTTTAGCTACACTTCCAAGACGTTCACAAAAAATCGTCCGATTACAGCTTTCATTTGCGCAGAAGAAGCGACGACAAAGCAGACTCAACTCGCAAAAAGCTCCAAAACAAGGTAGGTCTGCGATGCTTCTTTCATAATGACTGTGTACTTTACCTGATTCCTGACCACAACTTGGACAACTACCCTTCAAACTAATCATTTCAGCTTTAATGTGCAACTTGCCAGAGTCATAGATGAAATCATGAAACTTAAGCTTCTCTTTTGTCCAATAGTTGTCCCATTGCATGTACCCTATTTTGAAACAATTTGCTACTTTTCATCAAAAGTGGTGAAGAGCCTAATCATGGGGTACTTGCTATCTCATCTATCAGTGAAGGCAGTTAAGGCGGCTTCGGCTTGCTCGAGCGTGCTTGCCTGATAAATTGCTCTTAAGTCACTGGCGACCTGTTTACGCTGATCCCAGGGTACAAAGGTCATACTGTTCCTGATCAGGTGGATGATGCAAAGTTGAACTTGTGAGTTTGGATAAACTTGCTCTATGGCGAAGAGCCTTCAGCAGCAGGTAGCATCTGGTCATGGCTAACAGAAACGTTTGACAATAACGGCATGATACGCCCTGCTGATGGCTCCTTTCTGGAAAGCCCTTAAGCCCATCTACACAGAAGATGAACACATCTTCCAGACCACGATGCTGTAATTCTGTGAGGA
>JAHEBB010000167.1 GCA_024642575.1 Trueperaceae bacterium
GGTAAAAGTCCTGCCATGCTGAAACTGTCTGAGCCACCGTAAAGGTTAAGCGTTACCTTATCTAGCGCTGAATCATTTGCACCACTTGCGCTTATGCTGACCTCGGTTCCAGGGCCAGGTAAACCTAAAGCGAGGTCAGCTCTAAGGACTCCTGCGCCATATTCATTGGCCTTCATATAACTAGGGTCAAAGTAGCTGCTAGCAAGTAAGCGTGCCTCGAGCGCATCAACGGTTATCGTAGGGTTTTGACTAATCACTAGCGCCGCGATCCCTGCAACAACGGGCGCAGCCATTGAGGTTCCAGCCAATTGCCCGTATTGACCATCGGGCAGTGTACTCAAGATACCTACATTGGCGCAGCCGCCACCGTCACCCCCAGGTGCCACCAGATCAACCTTACCGACACCAAGGGTTGCATCTGAACCATAGTTGGAAAAGCAAGAGCGTTTAAAAAGAGGATTAATAGAACCCACGCCAAGAACATTGTTGGCAGCCGCAGGACTCATGACCCTGCCAATGCCATCATTGCCTGTAGCCGCAACCAGTAATGCGCCTGCACTCCTGGCTTCATCAATCACAGTTTGTACGGCTTTACTATCAAAGTAGGCACCTAAGCTCATATTTATGACCCGGGCTGGATTTGGGTTGGTAGGTACACCATCAACTGCTAAACCAACCGACCAGCGAATGCCATTGATAAAATTACTAACGGTAGCCCCTTCGCCGTAGTCGCTAAAGATTTTGATGGGGAGAATTTTAACTTTGCTACCGTAAGCTACGCCTGCAACCCCAAGGTTGTTATTGCCAGTAGCCCCAATGATGCCTGCTACATGGGTTCCGTGAGCGTTAAAGCTGTCACCGTTACTGGGGTCAGCGTCGCCGATGCCTGCCGCGCAGTTGGTTTTTCCGCAAAAGTCATAGCCTTTGACAAATTGACTGGCTAGGTCTGGGTGGCTTAAATCAAAGCCTGAATCTATGACAGCAACTATGACAGAACGGCTCGAGCCATTCTCAACCTCCCAGGCAACAGGTAAGCCGGCTGAGGCAAGGTGCCACTGTTCAGAAACCCTTGGATCATTGGGTAAGCCCTGAGTGTATAAATAATAATTCGGCTCAGCATATTCAATAGCTGGATCATTCGCTAAAGTTTCGGCGACGCTTTTGGCATCACCTGTAATCTCTAAAAGGTCTAAAGATCCCAGGTTTTGGGTTTGTTTAAGATTAAGCTTGTATTTTGTTGCGAGTGAGCCAATAAGAAGTTCACGGGTGCTTTGGCCATCTTTAGCTTGAAGATTTAGCGCACTTAGTGCGCCAGACTTGTATTTAACAAGGACTTGACCAGGAACATAATGAGCCTCTGCTGTAGCGGTTATAAGAGGTCTAGAGAGGGTCTGAGTTGCAGCCGTACTAAACCTTTTTACGCTGATGAGGCTATTCTCGGTCGTAACTGAACCTGTGATCTGTCCATTACCGGTATCGGTAGCTTTGACAACAAGGTTTAAGGTAACACTATTTGAAGCTGATTCGGCTTGACCCCATAAGTTAATAAAGTAGTTGCCAGGCTGAGTACTGGCAGCAACGCTTAAGCTAAGCTCAGTCAGGTCATTCACGGGGTTTTGCGCGTAACTAATGCTAACGCCCTGAGGCAAGCCATTCTCGGTAATCGTAACGGGAAGGCTAAAATTATTTCGGTTGACTTTTAGGCTAAGTTTGGCACTTTCCCCAGGTTTAAGAGATAGTTGAGCAGGTGTTATGCTTAAACCAAACCCATTAGGATTAGCTTGACCTTTTATCACTCTAAGCAAAAGACTGCTGGTGGCAATCACGCCTTGAGCAGTTTCGCCTTTTAGCGTCAGGGTATAGTCACCATTTATTACATCTGTGGCAAGTTGAAGCTCGAGCGTGCTGCTTGTGCCGTTAGTACTTTTGGGACTAAAGCTTGAACTTATGCCCTTTGGCGCACCTATCAGGCTCAGATTAATCTCGTCGTTAAACCCATCAGTTCGCGTAATAGCAAGTTTAACTTCGCCCCCTTTGCCAGCCTCGAGCGTTAAGGGAGGTTCCTGACTAAAATCAGGTTTGGTGCTAAGGCTAAAACCAACGCCTTGACCAACAAGTGCACTGACCGAAAAACGCTGCATGCCACCCGTGTACTCGAGCGTTAGATTTGCCTTATACGTTCCAGCTTTTAAATTGCTTTTCAAACTTAATTTGACCTCTTGTTGCTGATTGGCTGCCAGTTTGCCAGACTTGGGCGTGACGCTAAACCAGTCACCTGTTTGAGGATTGTCGTTACTTTGACTCCAAAGAAGTTGCCAACTAAGGGCTTGCTTGCTGGTGTTATCAATAATAAAGGAAGATTCGGGCTGAGCCTGCGTTAGAGCGGTAGCCTCGGTTGTATCAATTAAAGAAACTTGCTTGCTAATAGACTGCGTTTCATTTGCCTTATTGGTAATGGTCAACTCAACTTGATAGTTGCCTGCTTCGGCAAAGCTATAGTTTAGCTGTTTACCTGTTGCCCTTTTGCCATTTCCAAGATTCCAGTCATAAGTCACGATGTCGCTACTGGGGCTAGATGAGCTTGCATCGAGTAAGATGCTAAGGGCTTCAGTTTGCTCAATGCTAAAGTCTGCAATGAGGGGAAGGCTCGAGCCACCACAGGCACTCAAGACAATAAGCAGGAAGAATAAGTAGAATTTACGCATAAGCCTAGTTTTAAACTAGCACGAGATGAAGCTGTGAAGCAGTGCTTCATGCACTGTTCATTTGTTCTTAGGATTATTCATGAAGGTAAGTAGCAATTATTTCGTTTCTTGGAAATACCTTGAATTAGGGTAACTACAAAAGCCAAAATTCTTTTGCAATAGCAATATTCAATTATTTAGCCTTAGCTCTATTAGGATAATTCTAATGAGACTAGAAAAGTGAAGCCCTTTCATAATTCTGTAGGGGTTTTGAAATCGGGATTGAAGGTACTTCTAAATCCTTATGACTTTAGATTTACTCGCCGTAATGAAACAGCATTGATAGCAACAATCACAGTTGATAAGCTCATAAAAATCGCACCTACAGCAGGTGATAACAGAAAACCTGCCCAGGCAAATGCACCCATCGCTAGGGGAATCGCAATGGTGTTGTAAGCTGTTGCCCACCAAAGATTTTGGGTCATTTTTGTGTAGGTTGCCTTGGCAATTCTAAGGGCAGCGAGGACATCTATTGGATCATTTTGAATTAGGACAAGATCAGCGGACTCAATCGCCACATTAGTACCTGCACCTATGGCAATGCCTAGATCCGCTTCTAAAAGGGCAGGGGCGTCATTAATGCCATCACCTGTGAAGGCGGTAGGGGCTTGTAGTTTGAGTTTTTTAATAAGGTTCGCTTTATCTTGGGGAAGCACCCGAGCATAATAGGTTTCTATTCCAAGTTCAGTTGCAACCGTTTTGGCAACTGCTTCTGCGTCACCTGTAATCATAATCGCCTCAATCCCCATTGTTTTTAAGGCATGTATGGTATCTTTTGCACTTTGTCTTACCTTATCGGCTAGCGCAAATAAGGCGATGACCTTTGTTTCATTCATCAATGCGATAACACTTTCACCACGAGTTTCGGCTTCTGTCAGACCCGATTTCAGCGAAGAGGAAAACTCGAGCCCAAGTTCATCTATCCATTCAGGCCGACCAACGTTGTAGGTTTTGCCATCCATTTGTGCCCTAATACCCTTGCCCGCTATTACCGTGAAGTCTTCAGCTTGACCATAAGAAAGACCTTGGCTATCTGATTCTTTGACTAGTGCTTGAGCGAGGGGATGTTCACTGCGATTTTCTAAGGCAGCGGCTAGCTTAAGGGCTTCCTCTTTAGACATCCCATCAGAGTAAACTTGGCGCACACCAAATTTGCCTTCGGTAAGCGTTCCCGTTTTATCAAAAGCGACTTGTTTTATGTTTCGAGCACGCTCAAAGGCTTCGCGGTTTCTTACGAGAATGCCATTTTTGGCACTAATAGCGGTAGCATTTACTGATACAAGTGGAATCGCCAGACCAAGCGCATGAGGACAGGCGATGACCAAAACGGTTACCGTCCGAGTAATAGCTTGTTGTAAGTCTTGTGAAGCAAAAATCCAAATAATAAAGGTAAGGGCTCCTGTAGCCAGTGCGATGTAAAATAGCCAACCCGCCGCACGATCTGCTAAGTTTTGAAAGCGACTGCGCGAAGTCTGGGCTTCTTCGACTAAGCGCTGAATTTGTGAAAGGGTAGTAGCCTCCCCTGTACGACTGACTTTAATGGTCAAAGCACCATCAGTATTGACAGATCCAGCAATGACTTCATCACCTTTTGCTTTTGAAACGGGTTTTGATTCACCAGTGAGAAAGGCTTCATTTAAACTGCTACTACCGTCTATAATTTTCCCATCAACGGGAACCTGTTCGCCTGGTCGAATAAGGACCTCATCATCTTTTTCTAAGCTTGCAACAGGTACATCAGTTAGGTGACCATTTATATATTTATGGGCTTCACTAGGAACCAAGGACGCAAGCTCCCTAAGCGCACTCGATGCACCTTGAATGCTAGCCATTTCAATCCAGTGACCCAAAAGCATAATGACGATCAATGTCGCTAACTCCCAGTAAAAGGGCATGCCCGAAACTCCAAGAGAGATGGCCAGGCTATATCCATAAGCAACTGTGATAGCTAAAGAAATTAGAGTCATCATGCCAGGTTGTCTATTCATCAGCTCATGCCTAGCACTTTGTAAAAAGACGATCCCTCCATAGAAAAAGAGTATCGTTCCTAGAAGGGGGTTGAGCCACACCACCCCTGGAAACTGAAACGCTTGATAATTAAACCAGGTCTGAAACTGTTCGCTAAAATAGAGAATGGGAATCGTTAAAATGAGAGAAAACCAGAAACGGTCACGAAACATTTGTGGGTTATGACCTGCATGCTTATCATGACCCTTATGACTAACAGAATTACCACTGGCATGATTTTGGTGGTGCGAATGATCCATAACGTCAGATTGATTTATTTTAGGATTGTGCTGGCTCGAGTGTGCAGCCTGTGCATGATTATGATCCATAGTGTTTCCCAACTTTTAAACAGATTCACCGTGCTGAGTCGTTTAGGGCTTAGCCTAGCGCCTTAATAATCGCCTTAATTAATTCTTCTTTTTGGTCATATGAGGGCCGAAGAAACAAAAGAGTGCAGTTGGTCCAGTCTTGAATGGCGGCAATTTCTTTATCACCCTCTTTTGTTTTGAGATGCGGGTAAGCCCCATACTCAACGTACATATCGAAGGTATCTGCTAGAGCTTCAAAACGCTCGAGCTTTTTAAGATCAAACCTTAAAACAAAGGGCAGTAAAAAAGCAGGCTTACCGCAGCTGCCACCTAGACCTACCATTTCAATACCAGCTAAGGTGCTTGCCTCATATTTATAGAAGCAACGCTCTAAAAATTTTTCCTTGCTTCTTCCGTCTTCGCGATTTGCTTTAAATGACGCAACTTTTTGACCAAGGGAAAGGGTTTCCATTTAAACTCCTTGCAAGCTTGACATGCCAATAAACCTATAAATTCCCGACTGTTCTAACAGAATTCCTACCCCAGGGGGGGTGGGGTAGGTGATGGCTTAAGTATAGCCAAATTTGCGTTATTGTCAACAACTGATCTTAATAGGGTCAAAACTAATCTTATTCCTCCATAGCGCTTTCTAGAAACGCACCATGCCAGGTATGAGGCCAGACTTCACCGGTAAAGGCATTAACACTAAGCATTCCCTCTATTGCCTCACGACCATAATCGAAGGTGTAATAGCCATTAAAGGCTTGTCCTTCTTTAGCTAATGCACCTGGTACATAGGATTGTAAGAAAGTATTGGCCCGTTCTTGAGCAGCCACCTCATCAAATTGAATGGTTCCCGAAAATCCAAACCCCATCATACTAGCCCGACCATTCCACATCATGTTTGGTCCAGGTTCAGGCATAACCGTGCCGCGGTAGCGGTCAATCAACACTTCACCCAAACCATTCCCGTCAGCATCGATGAGTTGAGCATAGTAATTACTGCTGAATGCCATCACGTCTTTTATTTGAATAGTATTACCGAACTGTTTGGCATAGCGCTCAAAAAGTAACATGGCGTCATCTATGGATAAGGGCACAGCATCAGGTGGATAGGTTGTCATCATACCCATGCCTCCCATCATCCCATGCCCCATGCCCTGATTCATCATGCCCTGATTCATCATGCCTTGTGCAAGCGCCCAACCTATAAGGCTAATGCCAAATAGTGTAAGAGTAATTCCTATACGTTTTTTCATAACAACTCCTTTTTTGTCAGCCTAGATCATGTTTGAGGCGATCAAATTCGTCTTTGTTAAGTTCACCTTTGGCATAGCGTTCCCTTGCAATGTCTAGAGCCTTAGAACTAGACATTGGGGTTTGTTTGGGATTTAGGTCAAGGGTTCGCCACAAAAAAATGATGCCCAGGATAATAAATCCCCAAAACAACAACATACCTAGCCAGCCAAATATGCCCATACTGTAGTAGCCCATCATTAAAGGCCTCCTTTTGGTATTAAGCATAATCACAACATGTTCCGCTGGAATAAAGGATTTGTAAAGGATTTGTAAAGCTAATTGTCTGATTAATAGACCTCTTGCAACAGTCCAGTTAGATAGCGATATTCAGCCACTTCATGGTTGCTCAGTTGATATGGTCAATAGAAGTCTAATGATTATTTGTTTTTTTAATCTTCAATGAGTGCGCTATGTCTTTGCGTTAAGTTTTGATAACGTCTTCTGCTAGTTCACGGACGCGGGGGTCTGAAATAGGGGTATTAGAATAGCTAGGGAGTAGTGAGGTATCATAACTCTCAAGTAAGGAAAGTCAACCAAGGTTAAGTGCTTAAAAATTTAAGGAGAAGCTGAATAGTTAGCATCATAAACTCTGAGTTCTAAACCTAATTCTAAAGCCCCTAAATCAGGTGCCTTACCGAGATAGGATAAATCGGCTTGTATACCTTGGTCGATGGCAGAACTGTTTTGAGCCAAACTTAAAAACTCAGGGTCATGAGGATCTGTACTTAGAAACTCAGGGTCATCAATAGCTAGATTCCAACTATTCATTTCTTCAATAGGGTCAGAAAACATGCCAATACTGCCGTTTGCTGAGAGGTTATTTCTAAATAGATTAGCTTTGACTGCTCGAGCGTTTTCAAAATTATGCCGCTGATTTCCGTAAGCAGTGTTGTTTTCAATAAGGTTACCCCCACCTAGATTGGTATCAAAGCCATCTCGACTATTATTAAAGGCAATATTTCGCTGAATGATGCCTTGGCTTAAAACATCGCTCGAGCCGAGCTTAAAGCCATTTCCATCACCATCGTTATACCCATTTTCAAAGGCTAGGTTGCCAAATAAGATGGTATTGGTGCCTTTCCAGGTATCAAAGCCATCATCTGAATTATTTCCGGCAATGTTGTACCAAAACTCATTCGCGTCACTCTCACCCCCCTGCCCTATTGAACCAAACCCATCAGCATTGCCACCACCATAGTTACCCAGAGCCTTTGAATACGCAATCACATTATTAGAACCCTGATAAATCTGAAAACCACTTCCCCAACAGTCTAAAAACTGCATATTGATGAAAGTGTTAAAGGCCGCCCCATTAATCACAAACAGACACTGCTGAGGACTTTCTCGAATAATCAAATCCCTTAAAATGAGATGATTTACACCATCAACAATGACGCCTTCTTTATCCCTACCTCCCTCATGTCCTGACCACTGAATGGTTGCTTGTTCTCCAGGGTAAGACATAAACGTGATGGGTTTGTCTTTCGTTCCCGAGGTTTCAAATCTTAAAATATTTTCTTCGTGATAACTGCCTTCTCGAATAAAAACGACGTCCCCCGCTTTAGCTACTGTTATGGCTTTGAAAATGCTCTTAAAAGCAGTTGCTTCTGTTTTACCATCCTTGTCATCACTGCCATCTTTGGCAACAAAGTAAGATGCTTCGCTAGGCGCTTGGGGTAGCTTAGGGAGTCGTTCAAGTTTATCTGTGGGTAGACCAAAAAGGTGGGCAGCAGCAAAACTTATAAAGAGAAACAAGCTTAAAAAGAAACTGTATTTTTTCAACAAGGAGCGCATGTATACCTTCCAAGAAAGAAGTTGGTTTTAAACAAATTTGAAGCGTTTAAAGGGTTTGCCATTAGCTTTGCTTACTATATTTTTTCAAAAAGGAAAGAAGTTTTTGAACCTCTTTTTTAGGTTCATTCATTATCAGTCGTTGATTCCAAGTGGTTGCCATATACGTTGAGGCTAAATTTGATCGAGGAACAATAAGCGTTTTGGGAAAGCTATTTGCTACCTCAGCTAAAAACTCTGATCTCACAAGGTTTTCTTTCTCAGTTCCCAATCGATACCATAAGACAATGCCCCCTTCTTCCATATTATGTAGCAAAAACTCGTCAGCTTTCTCTGTCGTAAACTGTTGCCAGTCAAGCAACTCGTCATAGTGAGGGCCAATGGTAGGAGGAAAAGTAGCAAAGCTGTAAGAAGCATTTTCTCTTAAATGAACAGTGTTTAGAAAATTACCTTTGTTCACAATAGTATTCAAAAAAGCAAGGGAACCTTGGGGTTGGGCGTTGAGTAAGATAACGACTAAGCCTAGGACAATAAAAAAGCTGGTCACCTCATAACTAAACTCTGAACGCCTTTCCCTGAACGCCCCATCATGCTTTGGAGAGTGTTTTATTTTGGGTGAAATCGTTTTTTCTGCGCTTTCAAGGATCAAAAATAAAATAATAAGGCCAAAAATTACAAAAAGAAATAGATAAAGCATTTAAACCTCATTTCTGCTACTAATACGTTTAGCAAAGTTCGTGAAAGCAATGCTACTTACTCCCCAATCGTTCCAGATTGAGCTTTTCTTTGTTGGGGTGACCACCACTGCTTTACATAAGCCCAAACAGCTTCACGTTCTTCATTACTCCAGTTCGCACCAACCGCAGGCATCAGGTTGCCACCTTGCTGAAGCAGCGCAAGAATTTGCTCATCAGGATGATGCCAGGCATGCTCCGTGCCGTTAATGGCAGGTGCCGGTATGTCAGGTTGAGCGTAGCCTGAACCATCCTCACCATGACAGGCAATGCAGTTTGATTTATAAATCGTTTCGCCTAAAGCCAATTGCACATTTTGGCTGGTATCTATTTTTACCGTTCGCTTTGCCTGAGAACGGTTCGAATAGAGTAGGGCCCCGCCAGATAAAACGAGCAAAAGGGTAAAACCTAAAAGGTTTCTTTGATAATCTTTCATAAAATCCTAATTTGTTAGTGTAGATGTCCAAAGACGACGGCCTCAAGTACATCGCGAACAAGAATGGACTTTAAGGGGTAGTCTGAGGGAATTAAGAGAAAGGGAATTTCTTGCCAGTCAAAAAGTTCAACTAAAGGCTCAAACCAATCCGTGACCAATATTTTGGGATAAAAGCTCAATTCAAGCGTTCCGCCATACTCGAGGGCAAGTAGGTTAAGAACATCAAGTGTCGTTTCGTTGAATTCAAGCTGAAAGGGCAAACGGTAGGCCTCTCTGCCCTCCATATAACCTAAAAAGGGTAAACCCGCTACTTTGGGTTGCTGTCTTAAATCAAGATATTCAAGGTAGCTTTTTTTATCTTTCCAGCTTGTAAAGGGATGTGTAAAATTCATGGTTTTAGCTTTTGAACTTAGGTTTATCTTGAACATGATCTATGGGTGTATAGTCAGATTGGGGAAATAAGACACGGATTACCAGGAGTGCAAAGCCAAGTAAGAGCATAAAAAACAAAATCATCATAAGTGTTTATCTCCTTTTCGTTAAGCTAGCACATCATTGTTGCTTAGGTATAAAGAGAATGTTAAGTGGATGTAAAGAGCGGTGAACACTTTCCGCTCTTTTGATTTAGCGACTTTTAAGCTCTCGTAACATCTCCTGATAGTCAGCTATTTCCTGTGCTTGATTACGGATGATGTTCTTAGCCAATTCTCGAAGTTTAGGATGCGTGGCTTTAAATAATGCCAGTTGAGCCATATCTATAGCGCTATTATGGTGCAATGACATCTCGCTTAAAAAGGCGACATCAGGGTTTTCATTCGTATTCATTGCGCTCATCATGGCTTGCATGTCCGTTTTCATCATCGACCTTGCTGCTTCATCTGTCTTCCCGCCATACCATTCATTAAGCCAGCTTTGCATTAGTTGTATTTCGGGTTCTTGTGCAGCAATTATTTGCTTTGCACTACTTGTAAGTCCTGGCAACGTTGTGCGATCTAAAATCCACTGTGCCATCTCTACTGCGCCCTCATGGTGGGCAATCATGCCAGACATAAAGGCAATTTCAAACCTATCACCTTCTAAACTAGCAAGGTTACTGTTGTCCATTACCATATTTGTTGTAGACATTGTACTCATGTTGTGCTGGGCAAATCCCAACGATAAAACGGTGAATAAACCTATAATCCAGACTTTCATGTCTGCTTAACCTCCGAATAGCAATGACCTAAAATACTAACGAGGAAAAGTATAAAGATAAATGATCACGCTTTGATAAAGCCTGTGTAAAGCCTGTGTAAAG
>JAHEBB010000652.1 GCA_024642575.1 Trueperaceae bacterium
GAAACGTTTAAACCTGGGTCAGGTGGTAAATCTTGAATGGCATTTAATTCCGCTTCAGCTTGCTCAGGTTTATGAAGGCGTAAAAGCACATTGGCTTTCGCCAAACTGAGCTGTTGCTGCAAATAACTATGCGGTAAATCTTTTACACTTTCCAGATATACCCAGGCTAAGTCTGCTTCCTGCATAAAAGCCATAAGTACAAGGCTATCCAGATAAAGCGAGGCGTAACGATCTGCCTCTAGTGCCAAACCTTTAAGCGCTGGCAGAACTGTCTGCAAAATGCTTAGAGCTTGCTTTGAAGCGTTTCCTGCTCCAAAAGGTGCACGAAACGCTTCTCCTGTTTCTAGAACCCAGTAGCTAACCGCAATACGGTAAAGCGTCCGCCGATGTCTGTAGCTTGCCTCTTCTGGGCGCTCAGTTGTTGTTCTAAAAAAGCTTTCTGCTTCAGCTGCAAGTTTAAGGGCTTCATGGGGCCTGGCTCTGGTAGCTTCAAAAAGAGCTGCCTCCGAAGCAATCCGCGAATGGCTGAAAGCATCGGGGGCTTCATATAAAGCACGTTTAAAATGAATGGCCGCGCGCCCATAGTCACCTAGTCTTTTCAAGCCTATCCCTAACCTTGCCCTAACTCTGGCCTTCTCTTCTAGAGTTGCATGCTCTCGCAAATGGTTTAGCGCCTCGCGGAAGCATGCAACTCCCCTTTTTGAGTGCCCACTACGCAGTAAGATATCCCCTTCCTGATAACGTGCTCGGCCCATGAGCAGAGGTAAATGGCTAACAGCTTGCAGGCTTTCTAAAGCCTGCTCAAAATGACCTGCATCCTTGGCAACCAAACCTTGCCAGAGCTTGGCTCTATCGCTAAGTACCGGGGGAATAGATAGCTCTAAGGCCGCTTCTACATACTGCTGTGCCTGGTCATAGTTACCTTGCCAGCGGGCGATTGCGCCTTTAAGTAAGAGTGCCTCGGCTGCCGCATCCCCTGTAACGGTTGGTAATGTATTAACCCAGTCTTTGGCGTCTTGATACTTTCCCTCATCAATAAGCGCTTCGGCAATTTTAACTTTGGCCCAGGCACTCAAAAGTTCATCGGATGATTTTTCTAAAACGCCAAGCGCTTCTTTACATTCTGGATGCGCGTAATCCCCTAAAACGGAGCGATACTTGACCACTACCAGTGCGAGTTCTTCGCGCTCAGTTGCTGACCAAGCTTGAGACGCCTGCCATAAACCAGGGA
Organism: Trueperaceae bacterium; assembly: GCA_024642575.1. Taxonomy (GTDB): domain Bacteria; phylum Deinococcota; class Deinococci; order Deinococcales; family Trueperaceae; genus JAHEBB01. The sequence goes on from JAHEBB010000652.1 coordinate 1,232, forward strand.
GCAAACCTAAATGGGCAGGGTTTTGTTGCAAGGCTTCAACCATGATGCCAAAGGCACCCGCTCCCTGAGCATGGTAAAGCAGTTTTGAACTATTATTTTGCTCACGGTAAAACTCGAGCGCCTGCTTATGAATCTGAACCGCTTTTACCTGTTTAGGCAAAAGCGAGCGAGAGCTTGGTCGAACCTTAGCCTCCCCGACTGCCTCAATTAGGGCCTGCTCTGCCTGACTCAGTTGCGTTAGGCGTTTGCCTAGAACCTGCTCAAGAAGGCTTTGCGGTATTTCTGGCTCCGCTTCAGGAGACAAAACCGCCAAGACCGTTAGCAAAGGCCCTAGTTGTGAGTCCGTGAGCAGCTGGCGCTCTGAGCCTTCTCCAGCAAGACATAGCTCGAGCAAGGCAAGTCTTGAAAGCTCACCATAGTTTCGACCGGCTTTATTCAAAATAATTTCAAGGCTTTCAAGAGAGCTATCAGGTAAACGCTGCCGCAAATAATTACGTGCTTCCTGCCGACTTGGCGCACGCAGCATTTTGTAAGGCAAACTGGCTGGCGCGCTGGCACAGGCCATCAGATAAGGAATGCTAAGTTCTTTAACAAAAGGCTCGAGCCAAGCGCTCAAACCGACCTCTTGACCCTGCTTATTTCTTAAGCTTAGCCCTCCTAAAAGCGCTTTTTCCTCAGCCCGTATAAACAAAAGCTTAGTTTGGGAATTTAAGGCTTTAAGCAAAAGCTGCAAAATATCAGTTTGCTGCTGAGCCTGCAAAGCATAAGGATGGCTGGGCGACATAAGGGCAAACTGCTGCTGGAACGGCTCACTTATTGCTAGCTCACGGGCTAAACCATGCAATGCGAGTGCAAAATCCCCTGCGAGATTAACAAACAGATGCTCTTGATGTGCCTCACGAAGTTGCTCAAGCAAAATACCTTTGCCCGTGGATGGCTGCCCTACAACGACCATTTGAGGTTTAGCACCCTGCTGTAAATCACGGCTAAAGCGCGCATATATAAGCCGCTTATCGCGGCCTAATAAGCGTTTGGCATCAGCATTACGCAAGTCTTCAGGGCGCTTAGGTTCAGCTAAATCTGCTTCTCGGTAAAGCATGCAAAAAATATCAAACATGCGCTGCTTTTCCGAACGTGAGCCCAGATCCTTATAAAGAATATTGCGCACAGTGCCAGCGCGCCCACCCTGCTCTGTCATAACAGCTTCAAGCCAGCGCAAGGAGGCTTTTTTTCCGCGATGATCTCGGCTCTTGAGTTTCTCTCTCAGTGGCTCGAGCAGCTCGAGCCACAGCGTTGTTGTCATATGGAGCTATTATGAACCAAGCCATTCTTAAAAACATTTGTGTAATTTTTTATATCTTAAAAGATACACCATTTATCAAAAGCTATTCATCTCTGGGTGTTACAGCAGCCTAAATCTTTGAAGCTATAGGTACAATCTTAGAAGGTTTGAACCAGACATTAAATCCCAAAGTTAGTGTACAGATGACCAGATGATCTTTGCTATTTAGCAAAAACTGAGCTATTAACCTGCGTTTTTAACAATGTTGACGAGTTCTCAAAGTTTAAAATGCAGCTATTATGCCTCTAAAATCCCAACAAACACTTATTCTTTCTAAAAACAACG
>JAHEBB010000168.1 GCA_024642575.1 Trueperaceae bacterium
CAGGCGCGGGTTCAGTAACAGGTTCAGTAACAGGTTCAGTCACAATAGGCGCACTAACCGTTGCCTGGGTAATAAGTGGTTGTGCACTTTCACCGACCACAGAGTCAGCCTTGATGGGAGCATCACCGCTATAAATACTCAGGTCTCTGATAAAGGCTGCCATAGGCCTTGTATCTGTTGCCGAAAGCACCGTTTGATTGCCATTCCAATCACTGGGCTTTAAGACGAGCTGGTTGGTTCCAGATTTTGCCGTCATGCTAAGGGAGCGTGTGGTCACTGAATTAGCTGTCAGATTAGATAGGCTTTCCAAGACTTCATCATTAAGTAAAACCTCGAGCCCTTGCCCTTCTATCGGGTTAAATACGGTAAGCGTAAGATTAAGCGGCGCTTCGCTTGCACTTTCAAAGGTAATCTTAGCTTCTGGCCCAAAGGCCCACCGACCCGCATCCCCCTCGACCCCTCCAAAACCTTCAAGGCTTGCCCCTTCGGGAGCTTGCAGAGCTCGAGCCAAATCCCAATTAAGTTCTGTACTTAAGGCTTGTCCTTGTACCTCAACAACTGGCGCACCTGTTACAACGGGCATTTGCGCAGGCACGGGCTGAGCTGCAAGAGGCGTGCTGGCTGGCAAACCAAGTCTCAGGGCAGAAAAATTAACCGAAAGGTTTCTAGGTTCCTCAGGGGAAAAACTGCTTGCGCCGTGATTCCAGTCCGCATAATTAAGCTCGAGCGTATTAAGACCTGCTTTTGCCTTTAAGATATAAGACTTTGTTTGCGGACTTAGTAAATTACTAAGCTTTTCTTGCCTTTCTCCGTTAAACAGAATATCTATCGTTTGGTTTTCAACTGGGCTTTGCACACTAAACTCAAACGGCAAATCTTTGGCTTCTGGCAACATAAAGCTAAATTTTGTCTGTTCACCCAGCGCCCAGCGAGTATTACCTAAAGGGTTTAGCTCGAGCCGATCAAGCCCCGTTAAGGTAAGCCCTGAAAGGTTATTTACCGTCATTAGGTCTTGAAATTTTAGGCTGTAGTTTCTAGCTTGGGTTCGACCGTTATTGCAAATATGCGCTTTTAGCTTAGCATTCCCCTCCAAGGTTTTGACTTCAACAGTGTCAACAGTACCTTCAAAAAAATCAGAAAATTCTAGAAAATAACGTTTTGTACCCACTAAGCGCTCGGCCTGAACCAGCTCGAGCTGCTCTTTTAAACCATTCTGATAGGTCACCAGAACTTCAAATTTTGGTACTAACCTATCGCTATCTATGACCAGATAATAATTGCTACCTGCAATTCCCAGATTTACACTATTTGACAGCTTGAGATAGTCCTGACCTTCAGCATTCAACATGCTCTGCGCTTCACACTGACCATAGAGCGCAGGAATAAGCTGGCGGTAACTTAAAGGCTCAGTAAAATCTAAAATTTCTTTGTCATGAAGCAGGGTTGTATTAACATTAAATTCCCAAGCCACAAAAGGTGGCCTATAAGCTTCAATCTGATAGTCATCGCTGGCCAAAAAATTTTCTAAGGGTGTTAAAACTGCGCCACCAATCATATTGGCCTTAAACACTTTTAGGCCACTATACTGCTGCAAGAAACCTTGAAAGTTCATGGTTTCCTCGCTGTTACTGGTTCCTAGTAAGAGTAGCTTGGGGCGCTCGACGTCAGTAAACAAGCCTCCTGAAGCCTCTGCTTCTAGCGCCTGAGTTGCGTAACGTGTAAAGCTTTCATTGGGGCTATTGGTTGATCCACAAAGGTCTTCAAGCTGTAAAAGCCGACTCCCCTTATAATCTTCTTTACCCTGCTCTGTTGTCGTAAAGTCTAATTTGGCTAAAGACTCATACGCCGAAAATTGTTTTAAGGTATTGCTCACCTCTTGAGCCGTTACCAAAGATCCCTGAGGCAACCAGTGATGGTCAAGTTTAAAAAAGACCTGTTGATTTTGCCGACTCGCTGTTTGAAAAGCATAAAGTAAGTCAGGCGCCCAAAACCCATTTTGATTTAAGATATTACGAAAGGCTTGATAGGCGTCTCTGGCTTTTTGTACGTCATAGTCTTTTAGACCTTCACCATATACCATGCCACGACTGGGCAAAAGCGCAATAATGGGTATCATGCCATTATCGCTAAATGCCTGCCCTAACGCTTTTATATAAGGCAGAATTCCTGGATAGCTTTCAAAAGCAAAGCTATCCGCCAGATCAAAATCGTTAAAAATCCAGCCTGATTCGTTTACAACCACAGCATTTGAGAGGGCTGCCTCACAAGCGCTTAGTGTCTGTGCTTGCGCCATTAAAAAACCAGAAAACAAAACAATTAAAAAAAGCCTCATGGGTACTCCTCATTGATAGGCATAGGAAAGCCACGTTCAGAAAGCTGCCAGATCACAAGGTTTGGCTTATTTACAACTGGATTGTCGCTTGCCAGGTAGTCCTGCATGGGCTTAACTTCACCACGCCCCACCAGCGCAGCATTAAGCACATTCATACCCAGACTTTCTTTGAGCGCCCCGACAAAATTCCAGCGTTCATCGGCACTGTAACTGGTTCCCACCAGGGTTACAGGGCGGCTATTATCGGCAAAAAGGCCCAGATTGGTTTGCGCTGTGCTGAGCACAGGCAACTGCTCGCTCACTGGAGAAAGTTGCGCTTTCAAGCGTCCCAGAGGCAAAAACTTCATCAGGTCACCCTCGAGCTTCATCATGCCTGCCTCCTCAGTAGCAAAACTGCTCTCGCCAAAGGGCAAAGCAAAACCTCTGGCTTCTAAGTCTTGCGCTAGCGCCTGTGCGGCTGTCTTTGCGCCTAAGGGGGTCCAGTGGGTATCGGTTTTAAAGAAAACCTGACCTTCTGACTTGGCCTTAAGTAAGGCGGGTCTTAGATCGACGGTCTTAATGCCCGCCTCTTCTAAAGCAGCAAGTTCAAGGTCATAACGTGCCTGTACATAATCAGGCATAGGAAAACGACCCAAGTACTCAGGATAGACTCGAGCCTTGGCGGGCACCAGCGTTATCACAAGGTCAATGCCTTGCGCCGCAAGCTCGTCACGTACCTGAACAATGTAGGCAAGCTTTTCTGCTAGAGCAGTAGCTTCGTCTGCATAATAAGTGAACTCTTCAGAAGTAAAAAACCAGCCCTCCGTACCTGTTAAAACCCCGTCACGACCTTGCTTAAATAAAGCGTAATCTATGATGCCCCAGGTACTAATAAAACTCTCTTTAAAGGCTAACTGTTCATTAAACTGCTTCTCGTAGCGAGCAGTAGCCTCACCTTTTATAAGAGAACCACCAGGCCACTGATAGGTTGATGAATTAAGCAAGACAAAAACAATGCCTAGCAGCAAAATCAGCAACATAAATAACCCAGGTAAATACGTTAAAAAGAGCGCAGCATTGATACGCGAAGGTAGTCGTCTAAGAACTTGCGTTGTTGTTGGTGAAGGCTCGAGCATAATGAATCCTAAAAGTTAAAGTAGAGAAACGGGGAAAAGGCTTGGGCGGAAAGTTTGGCGATTGCCAGAACAAAAAGCGGCATGAGCACTAAAAAGCTATGCTGTAACTGAGATTTTTGCTTATGGCTATCGAGAAGTTTAAGCCAGGCAGGGGCAGCGTAAACAAAAACGGTGGCAAATACAATCATAAAAATTTGGAAATTACTGATTTGCCAGGCCACAAAGCTACTCAGCCCCAAGCCATAGAAACCTAAAATGCCTTTATATACGTTGATGGCTGTAAAAATATCAGGGGAGACAAACAAAACACGTGCCAGAATGACAAAAAACATGGTGCTGGCAATACCAATAATAGCAGGGCGTTCTTTCCAACGCCCCGTATAGATCCAGTGTCGCTCGCGTATCACAAGGGCTGAGTGAATGCAGCCGTAAATGACAAAAGTCCAGTCGGCTCCGTGCCAAATGCCTATCAAAATCATGACGGTTGCGGCATTAAAGTAGGTTCTATACTGACCGTGACGATTACCCCCTAGAGGATAATAGAGGTACTCACGCAACCAACCCGATAGACTCATGTGCCAGCGTCGCCAAAATTCGCCAATACTACGGGAAATATAAGGATGGTTAAAATTTTCTTTAAAGCGAAAACCTAGCATAAGACCCAGGCCAATAGCCATATCTGAATAGCCCGAAAAGTCAAAAAAGATTTGCAGGGTATAAACAAAAGCACCCAGCCAGGCATCTGCCATAGTAGGCGTAGCATGAAACAAAGTCAGATCAACGACAGGTGAAATGGCGTCAGCAATCAGAACTTTTTTGCAAAAGCCCATCATAAAGCGCATTGAGCCTTCAGAAAACTTTTCCATGGTATGACTACGGCTTTTAAACTGATCAACCAGATCTTTATAGCGCAAAATGGGCCCAGCAATAAGCTGTGGGAAAAGCGCAATAAAGGCTGAGAAATCCCAGAAGTTATCAGCGGCTTCGACATCTTTTCGGTAAACATCGATGAGGTAACTAACCGCTTGGAAGACATAAAAGGAAATACCAATAGGCAATATGACTTGCCAGAGGCTAATGGGCCTCGAGCCTAGAACCTGCAAAATAGCATTGAGATTTTCCAGACCAAAGTTAAAGTACTTAAAATAGCCCAGCGAAGCAAAGTTGCCAATCATCCCTATGATGAGAGCCCGTTTGGCTATAGCCTGTGTCGGGGCACTGGCAATACGTTTGCCCCAGATAAAACTCCAGAGCGTGACCGCAAAAAACAAGCCCAGAAAGTCAACCCGCCACCAGCCATAAAAGGCGTAGCTGGCAAAGAGAATCCAGGCTGACCGTGCTTTAAAAGGTAATAGGTAATAAACAGCTAAAAACAGAGGTAAAAAAACAAACAGAAAAAGATGGGTTGAAAAAACCATAAGGCTCCTTGATTTCAGAGGGTTTTCCCTCTGAAAATCGTTTATTACCTAAGACAAAACAACTACTGGGCAACCTTGTTAAGTGCCCATGAGGCTTTGAGGGCGTCGGCTGGCCCCATAACAACCATGCTATAAATGGCACCGCTATAAAGGCTTAGACCCTTAAAGCTATCAACGGATGCTGTTCCAGCAAAGGCCCCTAAATCAACTTGAATAGGATTCACCAAAATGTTTGCCATGCTACTGCCAGCAACACCGCCAATCACAGGCGTTGAACCATCTGCCGTTTTCATGTCAACACTGGGGCTATCTGAAAAGTTGTAAAGCACCAGCATGGTTTTGGCTAAGTTACCGTTGCTGGGGTCTTGCATCAAACGAATTCCAGTATTTAAAACCGCAACAGTGTAGTAAAAGCCAGACTCGAGCACCAAAGTAGCCTGCTGTCCAGCAAGATTAGCCTCGTAGCTACCCGCAGCTAAAGCCTGATAGGTACTAATGGCACCATAATCAAGAGCAGCAAAACTTAAATCAGCCAAGCTGGGGCTAAGGGTCTGCACATCTGGATTGGCATGAATAATGCGAATAAATGCTGAATTGGGTGCTGGGGGTGGTGTATAAACTTTTTGCTGAGCAAAACTTAAACCAAGTAAAACAAGAACTAGAACCGAAATGACTTTTTTCATAAGCATCTCCTATGAGCTTAGCTAGATAATTCAGGGGTTGGAGCAGGCATTGGCATAATTTCACCACCTGCTTTCAGGGCAAATTTCAAAGCGTTAAAATGGTCTCTAAACTCAAAAATGAGCTTATCTTCGTTTTGTCTTAGGCAAGCTAAGTCACGTAGCTCTTCGGAAACAGCGGTATTCAATTTATTGAGTTCTACGGCCCAGCGGCGCATAGGGTTCACCTCATGAAATAGGGGATGTAGCGTCAGCTTATCTGCTTAAATCAGCCAGCTACTTAGGTCTAAGTTTAGAGAGGCTTTGTTACACTAGTGTAACGCTCGAGCTAATAACTTCGGTTTAAATCTCATTTGCAAACAAAAAAGAGCAGCTTTGCAGCTGCTCTACGTTTCGTAAAAAAAGTACAGTTCTATTTCCATCTTGACTTGTGATCTTTACAGCTTAGCTTGTTATTTCAACTTTGCCATCAGTGACTCGGCTCGAGCGTTATCGCCACTTAAAAGTGCAGATGTAATAGACTCGCTCGAGCGCAAACCTAGACCGTCACTGGCTAAACGCTTGCGTAAAAAGTAAAACTCCGTTGCTGCTTCTAAATCTTGCTGGTCAAAACTTACCCCGCTAAAGGCTTGCACTTCGGTCAAATATTGATAGCCGTTTTCAATACTTGGTTCAATATCGGTGCCTTCACCAAAATCGTTCCAGGTTACTAACTGGATGATATCTGCACCGCCACTTAAAGCTTGCTGGAAGGTCGTAGAAAACAAGGTCTTGTTTTGACTGGTCAGTTCAAACAGGTTGTCACCCCAGCCACCTTCAAAATAGTAATCGTCAAACATCGGATAGGCTTCACCAATGCTTAAATTCCAGTTATTATTCTGGCTAACGCCATAAAACCAGGGTAAAAACTGGCTATCGTCATAAACCCAGGAGAAAAATTGATCGCTCAGACCCGAAACGGCCCATAAACCCTGATACTTGGGGTTGGTGGATAAGCCTGCAAAAATGCTATTCCAGTCAGATGCTTGGCTAAAATGAACCGGACCAAAGTTTAAGAGCAAGGGCTGATTATTAATATGAAGGTAATTAGGACGGTTAAACACATTGGCTTCTAAATACTGCAAATCTGTATGAGCGGCAGCAATGCCATTTTGAATAAGGTTGAAGTAAAGCGCAGCTTCAATGGTTTTATCTTCATAGACGATAGCGTACTTAAGACCATAACGGTCAAAGGTAGTCATGATCTTTTCGGTGGCGTCACGCAGCGTTGGCCAATCAAAGGCATTTTGCGTACCGTACCAGTCAATCAGTACCCCATCAATCCCTGAAAGCTTCATCAGCATGGCATGGTACTCGAGCAAATCTGGGTCGCTGCTGTCATAGGGGCCAATCAGCGGGTAGTGATGCGAACAAATCTGCCGTCTGCCTGTACTATCTTGAACCTCTGGATTACAATTATTCATTGTCCAATGGATTCCCCAGTAGCCACTTTCTTCTGGCGTTTGAAACCAGGGCATATAGTGCGCCATAATGAGTGGCTTATTGGCTACTTGGGTACTCAATGAGCCCGTTTCTAACACCTTATCTTTTTTGTCCTTATCTTTTTCACGGGGTGAGAGTTCCTTAGACTTACCAAGGCTAATTTTACTGCGTTTAAGCAGCAAGTCTTTATAGTCTTGGGTTTGAGGCTTATCTTTTATTTTAATACCAGCTTGCCATTTTTCGGTAGCAAGCTTTGCAGGGTCAGCTTGCCCAGTAAGCTGCGTATCAATAGGGCTTGAAGGTTGAGTTTGCTGTGAACAAGCGGCGAACAGAAGGGTCATACTTAAAAAGACAAAGCGGACTGCAAAACCAGACTTGCGTCTAAGATAGCTAAATTTCATAAAGCTTACTTACCTTTCTGTTCAGACTTAAGGACTGTCATAACCCGACTAGCATCAAGGTTTTTGCCTTGCTTAAGCGCCGAGCTCACAGTGTTCACCGAGGCTTGAAGCGACCTATTGTTCCCAACTGCTTTTCGTAAGGTGTAGATTTCAGTGACCAGCTCTAAGTCATCTAGTGTGTAGTTAACGCCTGTAAAGGCTTGTAAGTCGAGCAGGTTTTGGTAGCCTGTTTGGAGGGTAGGCTCGAGCATGGTTCCTTCTACAAAGCCGTTCCAGGTGGCAAGCTGAATCATATCTGCCTGATTTTGTGCATTGAGATTAAGGTACTGGCTAAAGCGCTGTCCGTTTAAATCATTTAGTTGATAAGGACTCGTTCCCCAACCACCCTCAGCATAGTAATCATGAAACCTTTGATAAGCTGAACCAATCGCAGTGTCAAAGCCTTTCCAATTTACCCAGGCATAATAATTTGGCAAATAGTTTTGCCATTCAGGTCTCTCTATCCAGGGAAAGGTCGTGTGTGAAAAACCATCTACATAGCCAAGGCTAGCAAAATCAGGCTGACTATTCATACCTTGATAAATTGCTTGCCAATCTTGTGCAGTGGCAAAGTAGCTAGGGCCAAAGTTTAAAAGCAGGGGTTCATTATGAATATGAACATAGTTTTCAAGACTCATGTAGTTTGCTTCGGCGTACTCTAAGTCTGCCTGGGCTGCTGCCAACGAGTCAGTAATAAGACCATTATCAAATGCCACTTTGACCGTTTGGTCAATATACATAATGGCAACTTTCATGCCCGCGTCATTAAAGGCATTCATGATAGTGTCAGTAGCTTCTTTTAAGACAGGCCAGTCATAATAAGGCTGAACACCATACCAATCGACAATAATGCCATCGATACCCGAGAGCTTCATTAGTAAAATGTGATACTCGAGCAAATCTGGGTCTAAAGAGTCATAGGGGCCAATCATCGGATAATAGTGCGAACAAATGTCGCGCTGCCCATTAGGTTTTATGGTGTCTGGGTTGCAAGTATTCATTTTCCAGTGCGCACCCCAGTAACCATGAATGTCTGGTGTTTGAAACCAGGGGTAGTAGTGCGCCATCAGCAAAGGTTTTTGAGTTGTTTGTAATTGCAGTTTTTCTTGTCTGAGTTTTAATTGCTCTTCAACTTGCTCGGCTGGCATAGCCATATGGGGCGCGATCATTTGCAAATCCTGACCGCTAGTTAGAGAACCTAAGCGCAGCAACTCTTGCGCAGGCTCTGGGGCTTTCACGATTGTTTGTGGCGTTGAGCAAGCGGTGATAAGTAAAACCAACAGAAAACTAGCGCCAAGGAGCTTAACTAATCTTTGGTTTTTTAACATTTCATTTCTCTCATTCATGAACCTAAGCAAAGATAAAAGACGAAGTAACAGAAAATGATGTTTGCTTAAAAGAAGAACGTTCAACCTTTTTGTTGAAGCTATTCTTTAGCAAGAAAAATGGCTCGAGCCTAGCCCTTTATATTGATCAAAACAGGCTAAGCTCTGCCTTTAAGGCGCTGTTACTTTGGTTCGTGATAGTTTAAAACCACTTGTTTGTTCTTGGTTTTTATTTATCATCGGATGTACCACCTTTCACTGGGTACACCGACTCGAGAGAAAAGACTCGGCCGGTTGCATCACTAGCTCGGCGAAATCCCATGATGCCCATATCGGGAGTATCGCTTCATCGCTTCGAGAAATTGCGTGGCACTTCTTGCCACTTAGCACAGTATCGCCCTTTTGCTTTACAGAACTGTGACAGTTTTGTTGGAGTTTTATTACAGTTAAAAAGAGATTGACAAAGTCTATCAGCTAGTTCAGCCTTTTTATCTTTAAGATCCTTTTGGTTAGACTAGTAGGATGATTGTTTTTGTAGATAACGAGCACAAATCTGGCTACCAAAAACCCTGGGCAGAAAAACTGATGGCGGCCAGAGTCCGCATCAAGTATCGCCTAGAAGATTTATCTGGGGATACTTGCTTAATCATTCGCTATAACAAAGTAAGCCCCGAGCTTTTAAAAGAGGTCAAGGCCAAGGCTATTTTTATCAGTGGGAACAGTGCCAATCCAGATGACTACAGTGCCAAAGAGCAAGCTGGCTTAAAAGCCGCACTAAAAGAGCAAAGCCTTCCTACTTTTGGCTTTTGTGGCGGGCATCAGGTTATGGCAGAAACCTATGGGGCTACCTTGGCTCCTATTGGCCCTTTAGATGAACCCGAAGAGGAAATCACCTTTGCTCCAGGTCTAAAAAAAGAAATGGGTTATAAAGAAGTGAATCTCCTGGCAAATCACCCTCTGTTAGAAGGCCTAAATAATAAGCCCATTTTTCGACACGCACATTCTTGGGAAGTTAAGAATTTGCCTGAAGGCTTTATCAATCTGGCTTCGACCGAAACCACGCCCTTACAAATGATGGTGCACCAAAGGCTGCCTCTGCTAGGTACGCAGTTTCACCCCGAGTACTATACCGATGAGCACCCAGCAGGTCGCATTCTAATTGAAAATTTTATGAAGTGGTCAGGTCTTATCTAGATATTGTGCTAATTACTTGTAGGTTCTATGATTCAAGAAATAATTTTTGAGGCACAATATGTGTTTCAAGAGCATAAGCTTCTTAAAAGCAATTTATCCCGTCTAGGACAAGAAAATAACCTATATCAAGCTATGTTACAGATCCTAAAAGAAAATGCGTTCAGAACGTACTTAGTCAGCTTTTATCAGATTGCATTATTTAATATGCCCTTGGAATCCATCATGAGCTTAGTATTATATGTTCCGGTGTGGACTATATACTAAAATAATACAAGAGTGAATCGCCTTGACCGAGCTTTAGGTATTTTACTGCTACTAAGTGCTGGTCACCCCTTAAGCGCTGAGAAGCTTTCTCAGCGCTTTGAAGTTTCCAAACGCACAATTTACCGTGACCTCGATACTTTGAATGCTCTGGCTATTCCTGTTGTTGCTCAACCAGGACCTGGGGGTGGATACCACCTAATGGAAGGCTACTTTTTGCCTCCTGTTTCCTTAAGCCAAGGGGAAGCTATTTCTCTTTTACTAGGCTTGCTTTCTCTAAAAAGTCACCGTATTACACCTTTTTCAGGTGAACTCGAGACTGCTCGCCACAAG
>JAHEBB010000653.1 GCA_024642575.1 Trueperaceae bacterium
AAATGACGCCCGCTTTGGCGCACGTTTTCCTGATATGTCAGATGCTTATGACAGAAAACTGCAAACGTTGGCGCTAGACGCGGCGAAAGGTTTAAGCATTGACCTTAAGCAAGGGGTTTACATAGGAACCTCTGGCCCCACGTTTGAAACCTCTGCCGAACGGCGGTTTATGCGTATTATCGGCGGGAGTAGCGTAGGTATGTCAACGGTGCCCGAAGTGATTGCTGCAAATCACATGGGTATGTCGGTCTTGGGCTTTTCTGCTATTACCAATGTGGCAACGGGCGAAGCCGATCAGCCAGAAGATGACCCTGATGAAGTTGTTAAGGTAGCTGGTCAGATAGGGGAGAGGCTCGAGCGCTTGATTCGCGGCGTTTTAAAAAGCCTTTAACAGCGGTTTTGCTACACTTCATGTATGAATAAAGTTGAGAGAAAGCTGGTTGATTTCGGGCTCGAGCTTGGTCTTAGGCTTGTTTTGTTATGTGCTTTTTCGACCTGAACAAATTGTCTGGTTATTACCAGATTGGCGAGCTTCCTGGCAACTTCGAGTTTTACCTCACCTTTTTTACAATCTGCCTGCGCTTATCCATGTATTTGCCTTTTCTTTGCTTAGCCTTGCTTTTCTAGGCTTAAGTAATCAAAAGATTTGGCTAGCCTCGAGCTTCTGGTTTTTGGTAAATCTTATATTTGAACTTGGGCAAGCCTTGAATGATGAAGTTTTGATGAACTTTCCAAGTTTCCTAAAACGCTATTTTCTTTATGGAACGTTTGATGTAAATGACATAATCTTTGCAGCAGTGGGTGCTGGTTTAGCGATTTGGCTTAGTTTATTTATGAGAGGGAAATATGGCTAATATCTTTAAAATCATAGGCTTGAGTGTGGTCATTGTTGGGGGTTTTTGTGCTATTTTGGCTACTTCTCAAATGCCTCCAGCAAGTTTATATATAAAATCTGGTGAAGATCATTACGGAGGGGCTGATCTTTGTCCAGGTCAAGAAATTACCATAGCCTGGTATGTTAATCAGCCTGCTGAAGCCTATCTTGTTGCAGACCCTTTAGAAACTGTAGAGCCGCGTTTAGATAAATTACCTGTGAATGAAACAGGGGAGGTAAAAGTTAAGATTTTGGCAAACGCCATTATTCGTTTGGACGTAGCCAATGGCACCGCGAGTGACCTCAATTCGTATTCGCCGGAACTCACCCTTAATTTGATGGATTCGGAAGTCTGTTCTACGTTTGGGCAGAATCCATTAGGTAGCTATAGAGGAAATCTGCAACAAAAGCTGCCAACCGAAGAGGTTCTCGAGAGAGGCTTAATGCTGTACTGGCAAACAGACTTGGGATTAAGCGCTATCTTTTTTGAGCCAGATGAATATGGTGGATACAGTAATGAATGGCTCGAGCTTTTATGTAGCGTCGAAAAAGAAACCGTAAGCATGACCTGTCAAACCGCCGATAAAGAAACCATGATTTTAAAAGGCACAATAACCGCTGAAGGTTATATGGGAAGCTATAACGGTCAGAGTAATAATATTGACCTTAAAACCCCCTTTTCAGGCATTTTTAGTTTCAGAAAAATCAGTGAAACAAATCCCTAAAGCTCTTTTGTCACAATCCCGTAAGCTATTATGCTTTAAACTCTTGGCTGAAAGGAGTTTCTTTTGAAAGTTCTTGTAACAGGTGCTGCTGGCTTTATCGGCAGCCATCTCAGTGAAATGCTTGCCACGCGTGGCGATAAGGTGATCGGTGTTGATAACTTCAATAACTACTACGATCCTGCAAAGAAACTCAACAATGCCAACAATCTAGAATCTCACCATGATGTCATGGTGATAAAAGCTGATATTCGTGACCGCGAACGTATGATGGCACTTTTTGAGGAACATCAGTTTGACGCTGTAGCGCATATTGCTGCTATGGCAGGCGTCCGTAACTCAGTAGCTAATCCTGCCCTTTATATGGATGTGGATTTGGTGGGTACGCAGCATCTTATGGACGCTGCTCGTGAGTTTGGCGTAGGCAATTTTGTCTTTGCCAGTACTTCGTCCATTTATGGCGACACCTTGCAAATCCCTTTTGTTGAAACTGATAATGCGGTTGAGCCGCCTCAACCTTACGCTGCTGCTAAACGCGCCTCTGAATTGCTTGGTTATACCTACAACAAACTCTTTAAACTCAATTTTACCGCTGTGCGCTTTTTTACCGTTTATGGCCCACGCGGTAGACCCGATATGATGCCTTATCTGTTAGCGGAAAGCATTTATCATGGCAAGGAAATCCCGCTTTATGAGGGCGATTTCAAACGTGACTGGACTTTTGTTGAAGATACTGTAAAAGGGGTTACGTTGGCGCTAGATAAGCCACTTGGCTACGAAATTATCAATCTGGGTAAAGGTCACCCCGAACCCCTGCTTGAGTTTATTGCCGAGATGGAAGGCATTGCTGGCAAAAAAGCGACCTTTATATCGAAACCTAAGCTCGAGGCAGACATGTATGTAACCTATGCCAATATTGAAAAGGCACGTAGACTTTTAGGGTTTGACCCCCAGGTCAGTATGAAAGAAGGCGTGCGCCGTTTCTGGGACTGGTATGTTGCTGAACAAGAGCAATTAACCCCTGCCTGATGCCCATTTCAGACTATTTGAAAAACTTAAGAGCGCATGTGGGTCATGCGCTCCTTCTTATGCCAGCTACAGCTGCCTTTATTTTTGATAATGAAGGGCGAATTTTGCTTCAGCGCCGCAGCGATAATGGTCTTTGGGGGATGCCGGGAGGTACGGTTGATCCAGGGGAAACCGCAGCCGAGTCGATTATCCGCGAAAGCTATGAAGAAAC
>JAHEBB010000654.1 GCA_024642575.1 Trueperaceae bacterium
CTTCGATCATGGCTAAGGCCATACGGTCTTTATAAGAACCTGTTGGATTTACACCTTCAAGTTTGACCAATACATCTGCGGAACCCTCGGGAACAACCTTTTTTAACTTGATAACGGGGGTGTGGCCAATGGCTTCAAGTACCGAATTAACGACTTTTTTCATGTCAGCCCTTCACTTTGAAAAGATGCTTCATAGTAGAGCCTGTAATTGGTCAAAAGCAATAAAGAGGCTCGAGCGGTTTCATTTCATTGGGAAAAATGGCTCGAGCAAGGCAAGCGCATCGCTTGTTCTATCATTGTCTGGATTAGATTCGCTGAACTCGCTCGTCAAACCTTCCAATACCTTTATAGGCTTAAACACGGCTTACTTTGTGATTACCTGACTCAGCAACTCAGAAATCCTTTCCCTGAGGATACCCTCTGCGTAGGCCCTATCTATGGCTAATCTTTTCAAAAATAACCTGTCTTCAAAGCCAGCCGAACTTTGAACTTGGCTTGTATATACAGCCCTCATAAACGTAAAAAATGCTATGAGCAAAAAGCCAAATGGGATAGGGTTTCAACTGCATGAAATCTCTTTAAAGCCTTAAACTTAGGGTTCTTTGACAGTAACAGTGGCTGTCTTAGGAAATTCGGTAGCATATCCCATAGCTGAGACTATAATTTGGTCAGGAACTAATGGCGCTGTAAAAATAACTTCTTTACCGATTGACTTATCAAATGTGCCACCTGTACTAGACCAAAAGATATCCTTACAGGCTTCTCCCTTAAAAGTGATCGACTCTCCTACAGTGAGTGTAACAGGGTTTTCTGGCTCAATGATTCTGACGAACTGTTGAGGTAAAAAACATGAGCCGTCAATATTGCAACCTGCAAGAATGACAGCTAAGGTAGCTAATACCAGTGTGAATCTGTTACTCGAGCTAAATTGATTCTTCATTTTTACTTTCTTTTTACCTTCATCAAAAATGTAGGTTTTTTGGCCTTACTGTTTTCTAATAACTGTTAGGTAGACATAAAGTTTTAAGTGTTTGATTAGAGCAAAAATATCTTGGCGATCGATAAGTAGGGCTCAGGCAAGCCATCTGTACTATAGAAGCCTGCTGAGCAGCCAACTTGCCATACCTTCACTACTGCTGCTGATTCTTGCCAAACAAATCTGTTTGCTGCTCCTGCTTCACAAGCTAGGGCTTCTGAGTTTGGTTCGCTTAAACTTTCAAAATACTGAGTTAAATCATCTAGCTTTTCTTGACTCAAGCGCCCAAGCTTATGTAATTTTAGACTTCCATCTTCACAACCCTTATTGTCCCAAAGATCTCCTGTAGCATCCACGGTTCGAACGAAGCCGCATAAACCATTACCTGCGCTCCATGAGAATGAGGGGTTCAAAAGTGAATCAGGGCTTACTCCTGTAGAGCAACTGGTTAAAATTAGACTTGTACAAATAACTAAGAACAAAACTCTAAACATTTTTAATACTCCTTAATTCAAAAAGAGAGTCACTTTATTTTAGGCTCGTGAAGATCTGTATTGACAAACTGATCTGTTTCAAATCCGAGTTACATTCCATCTTTGTGCAGGAAGCCTTACTCTCCTTTGGAATACCCCAAAGGAGAGTGGCAAACTTTAGTCAATAAATAAGCTGAATATCACAAAATCCGAAGCTTTATTACCTTGGGAATCAGATACCGTTAAACGTATTTCTAGGGTTTTGTTGCTATTTTTAAACTGAAAACTATCTGAAGGTGTCCAAGTTAGGTTTGCTTGATTTCCGATAACAATCGGGGTTCCCGTATCAAGTTTAGCTGTCCATTCAAAGCTAAGTGGCGTGTCGCCTTCAGGGTCTGTAGCTGTAGCATTAAACGCTAAGGGTTCAGATACATTATTGAATTTTGAAATGCTTGTAATGCGTACTACAGGTGGCAGATTAGCAGGGGGTTCAATAACCGTTATTGTGACTTTGGTAGTTGCTGTAGCTCCTTGAGGGTCAGAGCCTGTGAGTATAAGCGTTCTTGTACCATTGCTAGTAAAGGTCAATTCAAGCTCACAGCCCGACTTTGGCAAAGCGTCTCTGGCAACACTGCTTGTCCAGACCAAACGTTCACAAGCTAATTTGCCATTTGTTTCATTTATATCTAGAGAACTTGCTTCTAAGAAGACAGGGGCATTCCTAAAAACAGTGGTGTTAGCTAGAGGCTTATTTATTTGTACTCGAGGTGCACTATTCACGACATTCACGGTCACTTTATCTGTACTAGAAACGCCTTTTGAGTCTGTGATAGTTACCGTAATTTCATGTTCGCCAAGCTCTCTAAAGGCAACCCTAGCGCCAGGACCTGTAGCTAATATACCTTCACGGTTTGATTCCCATTTGTAATCACAGCAAAAAATTGTGGTTCCATCTTCAGCATCAAGCCCTTTAGCATCAAGATTTGTTTCAAGACCTAAATCAATAGTGCTACCCTGCTTGGGGTTAATAATTTGAACTTCGGGAGGGGTATTATCTGCTCTGCCAATTTCACGGCATAATTCCAGCAAGCTATCGTTAAACTTTAATTCATCAAACAGTAAATCAATTTCAGCGCCTACAAGAACCTCAAAGCAACCTTCTAAAATCCAGGAGGGGTCACGAGGTATTTTTCCGTCAATCTTTAAACTGGCTCGAGCCTCACCAAAAGCTTTTGCCAGACCATTAACTGTGATCTTGAGTTTTGCACTAATATAAGCTTTTGCTTGAAGTTGCCCTGTAAAATTAGCATCTGTATTTGAAAAACCAAAGTCGGCGTTACTGATGTTTTTAAACCCTGTCGATTCTTTATATGAAACCCCTGCTA
>JAHEBB010000169.1 GCA_024642575.1 Trueperaceae bacterium
TGTTAAAAAAGTCTATCACTAGGATTACCTCAACTCATCTGAAGGTTAGTCTAAAGGTTTCGTACAGCGTCTAGCCTTGATAGTTAAACATTTTAACGCTTAACGGGAATGCCAAAGCCCTCAACTATCGAAGGGCTTTGGCATTAAGCTAATGCAATGATTAGCCAAAGGTTTTACCTTCATCTCGGCGGTAAAGAATAGTAGCGATAATCAGAAAGACAAGCGTATAGATAAGCAAAACTAAGATATGCAAGCCGCTTGCCTGCTCACTTTTTACCCCAATAGCGCTTAATGCAAGTTGTGCTAAATGATAAGGCGCTAAAAAGGGCGCTAAGCCTTGCATGAATTTGGGCAAAGCCTCAATCGGTAGCCAGAGACCTGAGGCAAAGGCCATTGGCAAGTAAATGAGGTTTACAACAGCGGGTGCTGAGTTAGGGCCAACTGCATAGCCTATGGTCAAGCCTAAGGCAGCAAAAGGCAGCGTACCCAAAACCAAAATGCCCCAGAGACTTAATATTTGCGGGGCAGCAAGCCGCACATGACCAAGGCTAACCCCGATGCTTAACAGTAAGAGATAAATCAACGTACTAAAAACGGCTGCCATAAAAAGTTTGGCAACAAAATAAGAAAGGGGGGGCATGGGCGAAGCCCGTTTTAAGCGCATCCAACCTTGACCTCGCTCAGAGGCAACGCCTGCCCCAAACCCAAAAAGCGCTGTACCAATCACCCCAAAAGTACCGTAGGTCGCCAGATAATAGGTTGCAACTGAAACCTCACCAAAACTCCCTTGACCAAAAGTAATGCCAAAAAAGAGATAGAAAAGTACAGGAAATGCCAGACTGGAAATAGCAAAAATCGGCAAGCGTAAGGATTTAAAAAGTTCGTACTTAGCCTCGAGCCAGTACATCTTGAGATTATTGCGGCTAGGTATCTTGCTTAAGCTTTGACTACTCATGCGGCTTTCCTTTCCTCGGTCAGTGCCAAAAAGGCATCTTCTAAACCTGCGGTTGAAACTTCCAAAGCTGAGGCTTGTTTATCACGACTTAAGAGGTTTAAGACCACTTGCTCGGCATTGTTGGCAAAAATTTCTAAAGCGTTACCCTCTTGCTTAACACTTGAAACCCCTGAAATGCTTCTAACCTCTTCAAGCTTAAGACTGGTTTGCAAACGAATTCGCCGCCCCGAGGTTTGGGCTTTAATTTCCGTTGGGCTACCCTGTGCAATGATTTCTCCCTTATTGATGAGCACAATTCGATCAGCCAAAGCGTCAGCCTCTTCCAGGTAGTGCGTGGTTAAAACCACCGTTCTACCTCTATCAATAAAGCTTCTTACCTGCTCCCAGAGGGCGCGGCGTGTGGCAATGTCTAAACCTGTCGTAGGCTCATCAAGAAACACCAAATCAGGGTTGCCGCACATAGCCAGTGCTAAGTGCAAGCGCTGTTTTTGCCCACCTGAAAGCTTGCCGTACCAACGGTTCTCTAAGCCTGTTAGATTTGATAGCTCGAGCAGCTCTGCCATAGGCAAAGGGTTTGGATAATAGCTGCGAAACAGTTCGATATGCTCTTTAACCTTTAAGGTTTCAGGAATGCCCGAAAGTTGCAACATCACACCAACTCGACTACGTGCCGCTCGAGCCTGCGGACTTTCGCCAAAGAGCAAAGCTTCACCCTGACTTGGTCTCAGTAAGCCTAAAAGTAAACTAATTGCGGTGGTTTTCCCTGCGCCATTTGGCCCAAGGAGTGCAATGACTTCCCCTGAGTAAATGTTCAGATTGACGTTTTTAAGCGCATTAATCTGAGCATAAGATTTACTTACATTTTTAAGCTCGGCGACAGTTGTGGCTAAGTTTGACATGAGAAAATCCTCCTGGTTGTTGCCTTTAATCTGTGCTAATTATGGGGCGTTTTAGAAACTGGCATTAGTGCCAGGCGTCAGTTAAAAAACCTGACATATGTCATAAGTATCTTCTTAAAAGGATTCTTAGTCTTTATCTGAATCCTAGTCTTTAAAAGAAGCTTAAGCTAAAAGGAGTAGGCATGAACATTCAAACCATTCTCAATTTTGAGCTGTTGGGAAACACGACCTTGCGCTGGCTCATCGCTCTGGTCGTTTCGGTCCTGGTTTTTATTCTTTTACGTATTGTCCGCCGCATTTTTCGTAATCGCATCAACCGTTTGGCAAAGCGAAGTGCCATATATGTGGATGACCTGATTACAGGTTTACTTGGCACCACGCAAAGTTTTTTCTTTTTTGGTCTGGCTCTTTATGTTGGCTCTACCCTTTTAATTTTTGATGAGGGGGTTAGTCGGCTCATTAATCAGGGTATTACCCTACTTTTTCTAGCCCAGGCAACGCTTTGGGGAGATTATGGCATACGAAAAAGTATTGCCCATTACAGCTCTCAAGAAGGCTCGAGCGGTAGTACCCGCACCACCTTATCTGCCATCAACTTTATTGCAAGACTTATCTTATTTAGTTTACTTATCTTGTTTGCCCTCGATAACTTAGGCATAAACATAACGACGCTGGTGGCTGGGCTTGGCGTAACCAGTATTGCGGTAGCCCTTGCGGTGCAAAATATTCTGGGCGATCTCTTTAGCTCGCTTTCGATAGTGATAGATAAGCCCTTTGAAATTGGTGATTTTATCGTTATTGGCGAGTTTTCGGGCACGGTTGAAAACATTGGTTTAAGAAGTACGCGCCTAAGGAGCCTCTCAGGCGAGCAACTTGTTTTTGCCAACAATGACATGATGGTCAGCCGCATTCGCAATTATAAAAGGATGCAAGAAAGGCGTCTTGCCTTTACGATTGGGGTAACGTATGACACGCCTGCTGAAAAACTAAAGCTGATTCCCGAAATCATCAAAACCGCCATAGAGCGTCAGGAAAATACACGCTTTGACCGCTCACACTTTTCTACCTTTGGCGACTTTTCGCTTATTTTTGAAACGGTTTATTACATGCTTAAGCCCGACTATGCGCTTTATATGGATACGCAGCAGGCCATTAACCTAGAACTCATTGAACGCTTTAGTGAAAAAGGGATAGACTTTGCCTTTCCAACGCAAACCCTTCATGTACAAACTAGGCTCGAGCAAAACGGAAACAAGGGGCTTCAGGCTTAGATACGTCCAAATAAAAGCGCTTAAAGACCTTGAGTTATTCAAGATCTTCAAGCGCTCAAAACTACCTAAACAAGCTTTAGATAGGGAATTTTAAAAAAAGGTGCTTAGCCGGTAGACGACGCTAAGAAGATGCAAGAAGATGCATAAGGGGTTGTAAGACAGTGTCAAGAGGATGCTGACGTATGAAGACGTAATGCATGACGCTAGGATGACGCTGGCTAAGCACCTACCTCAAAGTTTCGTTGTCCGGTCAGGGAAAAAAGATGTAACAAGATGCAAAAGATGACGTAAGTTGACGTCCTCGACCGGTTGCGCTACTAGCTCCACTTACCATAAGCGCCCAACATGCAGGTAAGTTTCTTTGCTTTCGAGGTAGCTCTTTTCGAGCTAGGTTAAGTGTACTGCATGACTTGTCACAAATTTATTATTTCTCATGAGAGGCAAAAAGGTCATTTACAGGCATCGCAGGAAAACTTCCCCTTAAACCTCCAAGGGTAAAGGTTTCACGCTGGAACATCTCGAGCCAGGCATCGTTTTCCTGGGTATTAGCCGTGGCATTTGCAAATGATGATTGCGGCCCGACCTGAGAACGGTGCGCTTTTATAGCAGCTTCTTTTTCCGCCTTATAAGCCGAAACATTCATTATCGCCGCAAAAGAGGCTTCTGCTACCCCATAAATCCCTGCATCTAAATTGGATAAGGGTGAATTAGGTCTAGCTGCTTGCATAACGCGCATACGCTCACTAGACATCGCACTATAGAATAGACGCTTGGGAGCAGGGTTCATGACACTATCCGCTGACCAGAATGCTGCCGTTGCTGCGCGGTGTACCTTGATGTGATCAACATGACCATAAATTCCGTGAGGGTCAAAGCTAATCATGATTTCAGGTTTAATCTCTGCGATATGCGCCAATATACTGCGTTCTATCTCGAGCTCATCGACATTCATGAGCGCTTTGTCATTGCCATGCTGGGTGCGCTCGTGCCTGCCTGAGTCATGAAACCCAAGAAAAAGGGGGGCTTCTATACCCATTGCCTTGCAGGCCGTTTTTAATTCCTCTTCTCTTAGCTTACCTTTGTCAACATTCGGGTCAATACTTGGGTCAGTAATCTTGCCAGATTCACCACGTGTCGCACAAATAAGATAAACCTTAAAACCTTGTTTTGCGTAATGGGTCAGAGTGCCTCCATTACCAAAAGCTTCATCATCAGGGTGGGCAAAAATAGCCAGGAGGGTTTTGGACATAAAACCATCGTATCCTTGCTTTTTCCTGTCTAATGTTGCTTTTGCCTTATTCTCAAAACCTTTTTACAAAACAAGCTTACGTTTAAGACTGTTTTTAGCTCACAGTCCTCACAATCAGCTTACCCTTATCTAAGGCTTTTGCCTTATAGTGACGGTAGCAGGGCACTAGATTAACACCTCCTAGAGACACGTGACCCCTCCAAGAAAGGCCGAATGCCCTCTCGGCCTTTCGTTTTTTATAGCTGTCTCGAGCCTTAAAAAACGAAAGCTAATCATTACCTGTAGGTTGCTAAGCTAAAACTACACCCAACAAGTAACGACTAATCTTTAATTTTCTTTATCTACCGTAACGCGGTAAACAAACGCTTGCTCTTTACCTGGTTCCATATCAACTTCAACAGTCCAGCGAACGGCTGAAAGCGTGCCTCCCTCTGACGTGGCAACCACTTCATTATCGACAAAATCACTACCATTAACAGTAAATTCGGTAAGTATTTCATCTGAAGAAGGGGTAGCTGAATCAGCAATATAGGTTGTGCCTTCTGGAACAGGGCCTGTTATGGTTACTGAGCCAGGGGGCAAGGTGGTATCGCCCTTGTTGGCAGCGAACAGTCGGTACTCAACAATTTGACCAGGGCGAGCTGTGCTCGACTCTTTAAATTCTTCTTTACCATTTACCATGCTCACCACATAAATCTCGAGCCGAACGGCCACAGGATTATCGGCTTGGGCTAAGGCAAAACTTGAAAGCAAAATAAGAATAAAGGCAAATATCTGTCTTTTCATGAAAACTCCTAGCAAAAACAACCGTATCTTACAAAAACTTAAGCCTAAGATATAGTTTTTTTATCTCATTCATGTAATTGCAGCTCTAAAAGAGCCGCTTATGAAAAAAGCATAACAAAGAAGCATGTAAAGAAAATAAGGGCAGGATTCATAAACTGCTGATAAATCTTGCCCTTATGGCTTTGCTTATTGGTCTTTAAACTTAAGATCAAAAGCGTTTAGTGTTGTTTTGATGTCTTGAAGCTCGAGCTTCACCTCATGTGGATTAAAGTTGTAGATATAACTGCGACCTTCCCTGCTTGCCAAACGCACCCCTTCAGGTAGGTCTTGAATAGCAATAGTTAAACTTTGCAAAACGGGTTTTAAGAATACCTTCAAAACCTCAGGCTCTGTCCACATGCCAATCGTTAAACACCTACCTTTTCCATGCGCTTGCTGGCAAACGGCAGCTGCTCCTTCATAAGCTGGGTTGGTGTAGCTCGCTAAAACCTCTGCGGTTGTTGGTCTAAGCAAATCTGCCCAGGTACTGTAGCTTAGTGTTTCATCGCCTTTTAAAATCGTATCGCTAATGCCTGGGCGCAGAGCGTCTACGTGAGAAACTGTTAGTCCCATTAGGTTTTGCAAAGGACCAGGAGCGAGTTCTTGCACAACATTGCTAAGGGTCTTAAAACCACTGCGTGGCCCAATCACCAGCTGACCACCCTGATTTACATAGCTTTCCAAGTGCTTAGCCAAAGCCTCATCAACCAAATGAAGGGCAGGTGCTACAGCAAGTTTATAAGGGCTTAAGTCAGACCTTGGATGTACAATCGCAACGTCTAAACCCAGTGACCTTAGTGCGTGATAATAGCTAAACATTAAGCCCCAATAGGACCAACCCTGCGCGTGTTTTTGCAATTCGGTTGCCCAAAGGTTTTCATAATCAAATAAAAGGGCGACTTCCGTCTGTTTTTTCCCAAGCATTCTAAGCTCATTAGCAACCTGCCTGGCCTCGGTGGTGGCTCTATCTGGTGTGCCGTCATGTTTGTTTAAGCCTGCATGCATGAGTTCCTGCGCTCCATTAGCTGCACGCCAGCGAAAATAAGACACCACATCTGCCCCGTGTCCAAAGGCTTGATGCGACCATAAGCGTACTGCTCCTTTCGCTGGAATCGGGTTTGAAGGTGCCCAGTTTACTTGCCCAGGTTGCTGCTCCATTACCCAGAAAGGTTGATCTTTTAAACCGTAGTAAAGGTCATGAATCAGACTGATTAAATCAGGGTGCCCAGTGCGTAAGAAATGCGCTTTGACTTCGGCAGGAAGTGGGCTTTGCTCGAGCATCCCCAAGGGGTAATTATCCCAGGTGATGATGTCAAGGTCTTTGGCAAATTTGAAATGGTCAAAGTCGCCAAAATAGAGCATAACGTTATGGCTTACAGGGTAGCTTGATTTTTCTCTAATTAGCTTGCACTGAAGCTGGTTATAGCTAATCACCGAGTCAGAGGCAAAACGGTAAAAGTCTAAGCTGTGGCTAGGATTAGCTTCGGTGGTGGTTAAATTGGGCAGGTCAATTTGCGAAAAGTCGTTATACTCCATGCTCCAAAAAACGTTCCACCAGGCTTCGTTAAGAGCAGCGATAGCACCATATTTTTGCTCGAGCCAAACCCGAAACTCGCGCTCGCAGTTCGGGCAATAACAGCGCACTGTGTCATGGCAACCGTACTCATTGTCAGTTTGCCAGGCAGCGACCGCTTCATGCTTACCGTAGCGCTCTGCCATAACTGAGGTAATTCGCCTGGTTTCTTCACGGTAACTTGCCGAGTTGTAGCAATAATGCCTGCGTGAGCCAAACTTGCGGGGTCTTCCCTGAACATCGACTTGTAAAACATCATCATATTTGTCAATCAGCCATTTGGGCGGCGTGGCAGTCGGGGTACACATGACCACGCTTAAACCAGCTTCACCCAAAGTATCAACGGAGCGGTCAAGCCAATCGAAGTTAAGCTTTCCGTCCTGGGGCTCGAGCCTGCTCCAGGCAAACTCAGCAACCCGCACCCAGTGAATGCCAATGTCTTTCATGCGCTTGGCGTCAGGCTTCCAGGTTTCTTCAGGCCAATGTTCGGGGTAGTAACAAACACCTAGTTTCATAGCAACATCCTTTTAACTTAAGAGTAAACGTTTAATACATTATCAAGCTTTTGCCAAAGCCTTGCTATCATAAATTTTATGACTGAGTCAGCCGGCGGTACCATTACCAAAACCAGAACCTCCACTAAAACCGCCAAACCCCCTCTTTATAAGGTCATCTTACTAAATGATGACTACACTACCTGGGACTTCGTGGTTTATGTTTTGATGCGCTACTTTGGCAAAACCGAAGAAGAAGCCAATCGCCAGACCCTTGAAGTGCATCAAAAGGGCGTAACTTTAGCAGGGGTTTACGAATACGAAATTGCCGAAACCAAAGCCAATCAAGTGATACGCTCTGCCCGCAAGGAAGGTCACCCCTTTAGAGCAACGGTTGAACCCGAATAAGCCATGAGTGTAGAAACCACCACCCAAACCAAACCCAAGCTAGCTACGCCCCCCAATTACAAAGTCGTTTTGTTAAACGATGACTATACACCCATGGACTTTGTACTCTACATTTTGAAGCGCTTTTTCAGAAAATCAGATGCCGAAGCCAATCAGATCATGCTCGAGGCGCACCAAAAAGGCGTAAGTATTGCTGGCATTTATCCGTTTGAAGAGGCAGAAACCAAGTACCATCAGGTTTTAAGAGAGGCAAAAAAAGAAGGTCACCCGCTAAGGGTCACGCTCGAGCCTGAGTAAATAACTATCCAAAGAGCTTTTCTCCTAGTCAACTAAAATCACCAACACCTTATCATTTAAGGCATAATGTAATTTTGAGGAGACTATGACTAAAACTATTTCTAAGCAAAATAGCGCTATTCAACCTAAAAACTTTAGTTTAGCTTTTGAACAAATGTGTAATGTTGTAGCAATAGCTGATGCAACTAATCCTCAAACAACCTTGCAAAAACTTATCCATCAGAGCATTGTTGTTGAACACAATAAAACGTTTTCGACAATAGCTGATTTTCAGGAGACGCTGTCGGTAGTCTTTGGCATAGAGGTCAACTCAGGACAGCTAGAAAATGCTATAGAAAAACTTTCTCTATCAGGTGAATTAACTTATTCCAATCATCGTTATGTCATCCCTATGGAGATTTTTGGTTTACTTACTGAAGAAGTTGAAAAGGTCAAGACGCTAGAAGCAACCGTCTTTGACAATTGGATTAGGCAAATTACATCCAGTTACCCACACCTCGATTCAGGGTCTGTCAAAAAAGCCTTAAAGAGCTTCTTAGCAAGAGTATTTCGCAGGCATGGAATGCGAACAGTTAGACTGTTAGATCCAAATTTTGAAAATTCTGCTGAGCAAGAGCAAAGTATCAGTGCTCTAATTTCTGACTCCGCAAAAGAAAATTTCCAAGTTGATTATATAGAGGATTGTAAAAAAGCGATCTCCAGTTTCCTTTCAAATATTCAGTATGATTCTAATAAGGTAAAATACATTACCCAATTAGCTGATACTGCATTTAATTACTTTTCCCTCGCAATCCCACCTGAAGTATCTGCTGCTTTTAGAAGTAGACTAGAAGGTTTAATTCTACTTTTCGATACAAACGTGCTGTTTGGACTACTCGAGTTAGATTTGACTCGAAAAGAAAATGCTGACCACATAGTCCGAGGAATTACACATAATCATCTTCCATTTCGGTTGAGATATCATGCGGCCACTCTAACAGAGCTAAAAGAGTCAATAGAAATTCAAAGTAGAGAGCTAAAAAATTTGAACTACTCTCAGCATCTAAGTAAAGGTGCAATAGATGCTAACGTATTATCAGGTCTACCACTACGGTATCACCAAACAAATGCTCAATCTCCCATATCGGTGTCTGACTTCCTTCACAGATTTGAGCATCTTGACATATTACTAAAAGAAAAAAACTTAGATGTTTATAACCCCTCCAATGTTCCTAATGAGTTCACCAAAAAAATAGAGTACGAATATCAAGCGTATTTAGATAATTTAAAGATCGACAAATCTCTTGAGAAAATCAATCACGATGCCCAGTTACTCGCATCAGCACACCATGTTCGCAACAGCCAACAGTCTTCTTTAGCAATTGGGGCTTTATTACTAACACTAGATGGTAACCTTTATCGTTTCGACCAGCAGCTAAGTAGTGATCTTAGAATGAAATCCATAACGGTTAAACCTGAAGCATTTTTACAAATACTTCGACCTTATCTTTCTTCAAAAGCAGATTATGACATAGCTTTTGCAAAAGCTTTTGAAATACCAGAATTTAGAGTCATTCCTGGCAAGGCATCGGAAGCAGCAAATAAATTAGTAAGTGTTATGAGTGGGTATGAAGGGCTTTCAGAAGAAGTTGCTTCCAAAATATTATCTAACCGCATTCTTTTAGATCAAATCGGACAATTTGGTTCTGATGATGAAATTATTATCGCATTTGAAGATGCCTTAGGTCATGAAGTAAGTGCTTTAGCAAAAGAAAATTCAGAACTTCGTAGCGAACGGGAAATCGACAAACACACCATTAAAAAACTTTCTCAGGTTCAAGCGAAAAACGAATATGAAGAAAGAATTCGCTCTCAAGAGCTTCAGAAATTACTCGAACAAAAACAAAAAGATGAAGAGCACTATACAAATGAAGTGAAACAATTAAAGCTCAAGTCAAAAGAAAAAGAGCAAGAGTATCAAAAAAGATTTGAGTTCTTTGAAAACTCAAATCGAAAACTATCCGAAAGAATTGCCCATAAAGAAGCTAAAGATAAGAAAATAAATGCTTTAATCATTAAATCTTTGTATGCTTTTTTTACCTTTATAGGTTTAGCTTTTGTCATTTGGTTGTTTCATTTTAGCAAAGTTACAAGAATTCGTAATCACCATAATATATGGACTCTCGAAATTTCTTCAGTTATTGCAATTATGTGTTTGGGTGCGAGTGCCATTGTTAAAGCAATTCGACAGTTTCTATGGACAGTTATTATCATTAGTTTCGTTGTTGTTTTTGTTGAAGCCCTTGGAGGACCATCAAATGTTTCACCAAATGAACCCAAACAAGAAATAAATTCTCCTTCCTTAAATCCTGAACCTAACCAACCTTAATCTTTCAAACTTTCCACTTTCTACTTTTAACTTTCCACCCCCCTTTAGGTAGCTACCTTACGGGACAGTTTTACCCTGACCGCTAGTATTTAGTGACCGACCCATAGCATTCGGGGTCGTTGAAAGGCTAACTGCGACGATGCTGTCGAAAAACTTAAA
>JAHEBB010000655.1 GCA_024642575.1 Trueperaceae bacterium
AAACAAATACTGCAGAAACTAATGTGTCTGAAGCAGCTATAACTCAAGCGAAGTCAGTACCACAAGCTAATACAACAGGGGCCCAGTCTCCAGAAATATCTGTTGAGACAGATCCCGTTGCTTCGGCAGAAGCATCGACAAGCTTAGAACCGCAGGTCAACACCCTTGAGGAGGTTGCTCCAGAAGCAGATCAGGCAGTTCAGGTTGCGAGTGCAGGTATAGGCATGATTCGAGTAGAGGGGACAGAGATAAGTTGGTTTGATCCAGCAGGACCTGTCAGGGTAGAAGGTTTCTGGCTTGACCAGTATGAAGTAAGTTTTAAAGAATTTCGTGAGTTTATGCTAGCTACTAACTATCCAGAACCACTTTACTGGGTAGAACTCGAGACCAAAGAAGATGACCACCCTGTCCAAGGGGTAAGTTGGGATGATGCAAATGCTTATTGTAGCTGGCTTAATAAACGTTTGCCCACAGAAGCCGAGTGGAGTTTGGCCGCTCGCGGCCCTGATGGCTGGCTTTACCCTTGGGGCAATAATAGATTTGCCGTTTCTTTACCTGTAGGAGGCACTTATATTCGGGGTCATATGCTAGAAAACCGTTCTTATTATGGTATTTTTGATATGTCAGCAAATGTTTGGGAATGGGTAGATCGGCCTTTCCCTGCGGTTGAGGCTGCTAACAGGGTTCTCAAAGGTGGAGCAAATAACTATCAGAATGATCTAGACTTTAGACTGACGGGTGATCCTAAGAATAAACTTATGACCGCAGATGCTGGTTTTCGTTGTGCTGCTGATTTAGTAGATGTAGCAGTTGCAGAGTCAACCCTATTAGTTGATGATTTCTCAAATATTGACAGTGGCTGGTGGCAGGCAAGTGCGCCGATTGGACCCTATTTCTATGGATACCACCCTACTGACTTTTATCATGTACAGGTAGCTCAAACAAACAGTTGTTTAACGGTTCATCACCCCTTTGAAGTTGAAAATTACATTATTGATACGCAAATTTTTTTGGCAGCAACGGGCTCACAAGTGGGGGTTTCTCGTTATGGCTTGACAATTCGGCAGAAAGCAAATGAATTTTATGCCTTTGTAATTGCGCCAAGAGTCCAGCAATGGATGGTTCTTAAAAACACGCAAACAGAGTTAGAGTCTATGGCTCAAGGTACGGTAAGTACTTTAGACGGAAGCTCGAGAGAAACGCGTGACCGCTTGAGCATAGAAGTCCAGGGAAGCCACTTTAGTTTTTTTGTAAATGGTGAACTGGTGGCTCGAGTCTCTGATGAAGATTTTGTTGACGGAGATATTGGTTTTTATGTTCAGAATCTAGATGAAAATTATTCTCATGTACACTATGATTCTCTATGGGTTCAAGCCTTGCCTGATAATACTGAACTCGTTAGCGCGACTGAGCCAACCGTTTACCAAGCCTTAGGAAATGTTTGTGAAGGGTCAGTGGTAACGGATCAAGTTCTAGTGAGTTTTGTTAGTCATAAAGTGCAGCAAGGTGAAACCTTGACTGCTATAGCTCGCCAATACAATGTTTCTATGGAAATCATCCTTGCCGCTAACGGTAAAGCCGTTGACGATCCTAGTGTAATTTTTGCAGGTCAAACTATTATTATTCCTAGACAATAGGTTCTAAATCTCCAACTTTTTGGTGATAGACTTCTAGATAGGCTCAATACACGAAATTGAGGATGCCCTCAGTGCTGCCTCATAGCTCCGTAGTCCATCAGTAACAATATATTTCGGTATCTCATTATCTTCAATCAAACGTCTAAAAGAACCGCTTAGCAGCCTGAGTATTTCGATGTTTCTGCAACAAAACATCCAAAACGTCACCGTATTCATTAATTGTTCTCCAGAGCCAGTGAACTACTCCGCCAATCACGACTCGCATTTCATCAAGATGCCAGGCTTTACTATTTCTAGGTTTGTAATGCCGAAATGCTTGAGCTAACTCTGGTCTGAACTTATTACACCAACTTCTTATTGTTTCATGACCGACTTCAATACCTCTTTGAAACAGCAGTTCCTGAACAACCCTATGACAGAGTGAAGCGGTGATACAAATAGATTGCATGGGAGATAATTAGTTTTGGAAACCTGTGTCTTTTAGGATAGTCTACCAAGTCATCCATCATCAGAGCTTACCTAATCTAAGTTAACTTGACGGAACCGGTTTAACTTAATTGTGTTATGAGTACTTGCGAGGTAAATATGCAACCTAATTAAAGTTAACCTGACGGAACCGGGAAAAGGAATGCCGTTCCTTTTCCCTTATGCGCTATCAAGCAGCAGCTTATAATCCAACAATTTTAAAATTAAATTGAAAGCTGGTTCTTAAATACACAACTCGGCTGCAGTAAGTGCAAAAACTTTTGAGTTGTAATTATATCCTTAAGCGAAATACGCTCATCAGGGGGACCTTGTTTTAGGTGACCTTTTAGCCGATACTCCCGATCAGAAATGCCTCCGCCTGGCCCATATAAGATTGTTTCAATACCAGCCTCTACGACGTGTGAAGCGTCAGCAGCGGCCCCTAATCTTCCTAAACCCCCATCTCTTGGCAATTTGTGGCAAGGCAAGTTATCCAACATTACTTTACCCACTAAGCCAATAGCAGAAAAAGCTGATGAGCCCTGGCTCAAACTATTTGTTAATGAAATAGAGGCAAAAACGTTGTCCGACCTGTGGCTTGCGGTGACTTGGAGCGTGGATTTGAAACCTTCTTAATTCATTCATATCAGAAAAACATAAAAGGATGCTTGTGTGTTTTGAAGTGAGCATGGCAACTTTACTTGTTGACCACCATCACTCAAC
>JAHEBB010000170.1 GCA_024642575.1 Trueperaceae bacterium
CCTACCAAATCAACGGAAAGCAAAAACCTCTGCCAGATTATGCCGAGCATCAGCTTTTGGCTCATGAAATTGCTGCTCAAGGGACGACCCTGATTCTAAATGATGGCACACTTCCTCTAGCTCAAGGAAGAACCTTAAGCGTCATCAGTCCAAAAATAGCCATGTTTGGGCTCGAGCCAACGCTAGGAGAAGTCCTTAATAAGACCGGTCTAAGCAACGTTTCTTTTACGGTTTCTCTTGAACCTACAGAGGATGAAATCAATCAGGCAATCGATGTTGCTAAACAATCTGAGACCCTAATTTTGGGCGCGTATTACTGGCAAGGTAACTTTAGCCCACAAACCAGTCTCTTATACGACAGGCTTAAAGCGCTCGGAAAACCACTCATACTTGTTAGCCTAGGCAATCCAGATATTTTAAGGTACCTACCTGAAATGCCTAATGCGTATTTAGCATGCTACGGCTTTAGAGAGTCAAATTTGTCAGCCCTCACCGATATTATTTTGGGTAAAACTTTGGCAAAAGGGCAGCTTCCCATTCATATTACCGTTCCTTAACTCCCATGAGTACGTAAAAACCCTTTAGATTTCTATTGCTTTAGCACCTTCAGTCTCTAGCTCGAGCTTCACTTCTGACAGGTCACTCAGCGCCTCACGAACCGCGGCATGTTGCCCATCAGGACAGCAAACAATTACAAAAGCGCTAATTTTTCCCCCTGGTAGCTGTGCATAAGCACCTAGATTTCTTATTCTCTGGGTAACATCTAATACATAATCATCAACAAATTTACCAGGAAGTTTTTGTTTAAGGGACTGCATTTCGCCTATTATCTGAGCAACTTCGGGCAAATCTTCTGCAATAAATGCTAGCTCGAGCCTGTAGGCAAGCGCTTTAATATCATCAAGTACGGGAATCGCCTCAGTAATTTTTGCACTAAGCAAATCAAGTGAAGGTTTACTCTTATGGTGCCGTCCTCCATAAAAAAATAATAATGAGTCTTGAAATCGTTTCCTCATGTCTTTGCTTAAAGGGATTTCTCTCCCTTGAATGCTATTTGCGCCGTATTCAATAAGCTTTAAACCCCCTAAAGCGCAAATGGCAGGATCATGGTAGCCGCTTGCCCCCTCCAGAATATCCACCTCTATGTGACTAGCCTCTTCTAAAAGCTGCTGATTGGTCACGACATCGCCCTTATACCTATGCATAGCATTTAGCAAACTTACGGTTACCGAGCCAGACGTTCCAAGGCCACTCTCACCTGCCAGATCAGACATAATGACAATATCCAGCGGAGACTGCTCTAAACCTGTTAGTTGAATTGCTTCGCGAATCAAATCATGTTTTATGTGGTTGACTTCATTAACTTTTTCTTGCACATCCTGATAACGCAGCCTAAAGTATCCCCCAAGGTTTTCTTTTAAATTGACGTAGGTAAATTTGTTAATCGTACTACTTACCGTAGCACCCCCATATCGGTGAGCATAAAACTTGATATCACTCAGTCCACCCGCAAAAGGGATACGCAAAGGGGTTTTAGTTACGATCATTGTTAGCCTCGAGCGCCAAAATTTTTTGAGTTACATTCAGCACATTTTCTTCAGGGGTAGGTAAAGTGCCACCCAAATGTATCCAGTCTTTCGTTTTCACAAAACCTAGCTCATGCCCCTGGTCAATAGCAAATTGTAAATTAGGAACCATGCGATACTCTCCATGCCTTTCGGTCATCATGAGCGAAAGTACTTCTGGCGAAAGTTTCCAAAGACCAATATCATAATAATCTTCTTCTCCCTGCCAGGCTCTAACAATTCTTTTACCTGAAGTCGTAACTTTTAAATCTTCTTTTTCACCTTCATGCCCTGGACCAATCGTTTGTACATTTGCTAAAGAATGTTCCTGGACTTCATTAAATAAGGTTAAGGGTACATACATATCAGCCAACCAGGCAATCACTGCATCTGATTTATTCAAGTGTTCATAGGCCAAATAAAGAGCATGACCAGTCCCTAATTGCTCATGTTGATACAAATAAGAAATAGCTAGTCCTTTAAAGCTGTTACCAAAATAGCTCTGAATTTGCTCAGCGTGATGCCCTACTATAAGTATGAGGCTATCTCTAGTTAAATCAATATGTTTTGATTTTAGAAGGTTATTGATGCTTAACTCTAAAAACGGTCTCAGTCCTATCGGGTACATACATTTTTGAAGATAGGTGCCCAATCGACCAAACCGAGTCCCCTTACCTGCTGCCAGACAAAGATAATTCATACGCCCAAAATTACCACATATCCAGTTTTCTATTTCAACAAAAAAGCGCCCTTAAAGGGCGCTTATAGATTTATCTTAAACCTTAAGAGAAACGAATGTTAGCTTCGCTATCTAGGTCAAATGCCTGTACTTTATCAGGGTCTGCAACCAGATTGACTTGATCGCCAGCTTTAACAGCAATGTGCGAACCCAAACGAGCAACCAGGCTCTGATCACCCTCAACAGAAGCAATAATGATGGTTTCAGCGCCTAAGGGCTCAACCACTTCAACGATTGCCTTGATACTGTTTCCTTCATTAGCCCCTTCAGAAAGGTGAAGGTTTTCTGGGCGAATACCTAAATAAACTTTTTTACCACCATAGTTTTGTAGTTTTTGCTTTAACTCGGCGTCTGGAGTGACATTAAAGGTGCTGCTTTTTATGCTGCCACCTTCAACGGTGCCCACCAAGAAGTTCATGGCAGGTGAACCCATGAAGCCCCCTACAAATTTATTAACAGGCTTGTCATAAAGGTTAATGGGCGTATCAACTTGCTGGATCAACCCATCTTTCATAACTACAATGCGTGAGCCCATCGTCATAGCTTCAACCTGATCGTGTGTAACATAAATCGTCGTTACACCTAAGCGGCGATGCAATTTACTAATAGAGGCGCGCATCTCAACCCGCAGTTTGGCATCTAGGTTACTTAAAGGCTCGTCCATAAGAAAGACTTTAGGTTCACGAACAATGGCGCGACCAAGGGCTACACGCTGACGTTGCCCCCCTGATAGCTCCCGAGGACGACGGTCAAGAAGGTGTTCAATTTGAAGAATCTGAGCAGCTTCACGTACTCTTCTATCAATCTCGTCTTTAGGCGTACGTCTTAGGCGTAGACCAAATGACATGTTTTGATAGACATTCATATGCGGATAAAGCGCATAGTTCTGGAATACCATGGCAATATCACGGTCTTTAGGGGGTACATCATTAACAACGCGATCGCCAATTTTTAAGGTACCATCACTGATTTCTTCTAGGCCCGCTATCATACGAAGCGTTGTGGTTTTACCACAACCAGAGGGTCCTACAAAAACCATAAATTCTTCATCTTTAACATGAAGGTTAAAGTCTTTAACCGCCGTGACGTTACCAAAGCGCTTGTAAACATGATCAAGTATTACTTCAGCCACTGCACTTTCCTCCTATTAAGGTTTTAACTGTCTTTGAGTGTATCATGTAATTGTCTACATGGCAAAGATATTTGTGCTGTCCTAAAGCTGAAAAACGTTGTTCAATAAAGAGTACACATTTTCTAGACTAAATGGGAGGTTGGGGTATGGGGAAAGGACTCATTTGCGCTTTAGATAAATCGTTCCTAAAAAGCCAGTGCCCTTTGTAAAATTAAGAAGCTCGAGCCTAGGCTCGAGCTTCTTTTTGGTGGAGGCGGCGGGAGTCGAACCCGCGTCCGAAATACCGTCAGACAGGCGTCTACGCGTGTAGTCAGCTATCTTTTGTCGGCATCAGGCAAGCTAGTTGACTGGCTTAAATCTGATGCTTAAACGTCTTAGGTTTCGCCTTGATCCAACGCTCGAGACCTTTGGCTAGCTTGCTTTAGTTATGCTCAAACCTACGAACCACAAGCAGGGTTTTAGGCGAGCAAGCTGCGTTTATTAGGCAGCCATTGCGTAGCCGAAGCTACTGTTGTTATTGTTGCCGTTTAAAGGCTTATCCCTTGATAACGCGGCCAGGGAAATCCGCGACGCGCAACCTTGCCCTAAGTGTATCCCGTCAAAACCAGGTCGCCCCCAGGACAGCTATTGAGTATAGCAAATACTTAGACCCTAGACACGGCTTATAAACACAAAGTTTATGAAAACCATAGCTTAGCTGATCTTACTAAAGCTTTGGTCCCTATTCATTATTTAGCTAAGGGCAAAAAACAAGACTCTCACACTCAGATGCTATCTTCTTCTACGTAGCGGGGTCGTTCGCCAAGTTCTGACAAGACGAATCCGTGAATGGGCGCGATACATTCAAACTCTACCCAATCACCCACCGCAACCGAGCTAGGTTCAGTAAAACTACTAACAATAAAAGTGATACCAGCATCAAGAATCAAATTTTCGCCATGCTGCTCGAGCACAAGCCCTCGAGCCTTAAGTTTAGAAAGACCCGTAACTTCAAAACTTTTTTGCGGCTCTGAGCATATCGATAAAGCCTCAGTAGAGCAATTTAAAATAATGTTCCTTTTCCCAGCTGCGCTAAGATAAGGGGCTGTTCTTTCTAAAAAATGCAGTACTTTCGTCTGAACTACGCATTCGATTAAGGGGTTACCTTCATTACTGGCAACAATCTCGGCTGTTATCGCATAAGGCTTATATTGCAAAATAAAACTCTCTACTGAATCTTCAATCATGAGTACATCGTATTATGCCACAGCTTAAGGGGTAATCGAAAACCAACTTGACGTTAGGCAATTCACATTAAACTTGAAAACTTGCTCAATTCAGCACGAACTCACCGAAGCATGTTAAACTTTAGCTGTGAAGTGCTTAGAAGGCACAGTTTGAGTTTTATCCAAGCCGTTTGGTGACTTATACCAAACGGCTTTATTATTGGAGGGCACATGCTAGAAAAGCTAAACGATTTGCAAAGCAAAGACTTAGAACTGGATGCGGTTCATTCTGAGATCGGTCAGACCCCTGAAGAGCTTATTCAATTGCGTACCAAGTATCGTCAAGTTGAGGCCGAACTGAAATCCATCGAAGTGGTTTACCATGATTTACGCAAACAAGTAAATAACAGTGAGCTAGAAATTGATGCCTTAGCAGCAAGGCGCAAGGCCTCTTCTGAAGCTTCTTTAAGAGCACAGTCCGCCAAGGAAGCCTCTCAGTACCAAAATCAAGAATTGCAATTTGCTACAAGGCTGCAAGAACTTGAAGAAGATACTTTGCCCTTAATAGAGCGACTCGAGGGTGTTCAGGCGGAAGTTAATCGCCTTCAAGACCATCTTAATGAACTCGAGCCAAACCTGATTGCCCTTAATCAAGCCGAAGAAGACCGCATCATTGCCATTGAGGAAAATACAGAAAGTCTTAAGCTCGAACGCACAGCTCTCGCCGCCAATGTTCCAGCAAGTTTGCTCAAACAATATGAACAAGTACGCCGTTCTAAAAAAGGTGTCGGCTTAACCACCATCGTCGATGGCAAACGCTGTGGGGGTTGCAATGTACAACTTCCGATTCATGTTATGCAAAAAGCCCGAAAAGCAGATGTGATTACAAAATGTCCAAATTGTGGTCGCATTCTCTGGAATCGTGCTGAAGCCTAACGACCTTTGCTCATCCATCTTTGCTCAACATAATCGCCCCCTTTACAGATATAAATTGGGTCAAATGAAGCTTTTTGGCACCCCATATTTAATTTTTCACTATCTATAAAAAGCACTATTTTACCAGTCGAATGCGTAAGCCAGGTACGAAGAAAGGTTTTATGAAAGCTCTCAAACTGTTTTTAATTTTCGTTTTAGGAACATTAGCTTTTGCACAATCAAGCTTGGTACCCGCAGCGCAGGAAGCTATGGATAAGGCTCGAGCTGCTAGAGATGCCGCTTTAAGTTATGAAAAGCAATATCCTGATCAGCCCCTCTGGAAAGAGGCCACAGCACAGGCTAAAGAAGCACTAAGAGTAGCTCCAGGTGCAGCAGAACCCCTAAAACTCCTTGCTGAAATTTATAGTCAGTCCAATTGGTACGGGCCTGCCTATGAAACCTGGCAAATCTATTTGGATACAGGAGCACAGTTAGCAGCCGATTCTGTTCCTTTATATGTCGAAGTTAGCTCAAAACTCGCTTACGGTGCCTACCAACAAAAACGACTTGATGATGCGCTAGGCTATTATCTAAAGTTAATAGACATTGTGCCTTACAACATAGATGCTTATGTCTGGGCGGGTCGTATCCTCCTTGAACAAGGCAAACCTACCCAAGCTATCCCCTATTGGCAAACAGTTGTAGAACGAGACGCTACCGATTCAAGGGCCGAATATTTCTTAACCTTAGCCAAAGCTCAAAGTAAATGGGGCATAAAACCTGTGACAGCCTTCGAAGAAGGAATCGGTTTTTACAATCAAGGTGATTTACAAGCCGCTAGAGAACGGTTTGCCCGCGCGGTCGGCTTTAATGAGATGTATAGCGAAGCCTGGGCCTGGTTGGGCAGGGTTGAGTTTGAGCAAGGTCATTATGATGATGCCAGCACCTATTACGCTGAAGCAGTTAAGCTCGAGCCGCAAAACGAAACCTATACTTATTTTTATCAAGAGTCAGAACGCCGTAAAACTCCCTAGAACGCCTCTTTTTTTCCTTTGTATCACCAATACCTTTTTAGCAAAGTCAAAGCTCAAAATTTTTTAAATAATCAGTAGCCGCGAGCTATTTTTTTAAGAAGGATGTCATAAAATATGGCTTTTGACCTTAGGTCAATCCAGGTTGAGAATGCTCAGGAGTCATCCCTGATACCCATAACGACCTACTGCAATGACAGTTAGTAAGGAAGGAAATAGCTAATCATTTCCGAGGTTTAGGCGCAAACCTAGCCCAATATCAAATGCCTGGGCAAGGCTTGGGCTAAGAATCGGGTGATGGGTATAGCTTAAGGTTATAGACAAGCTACCATTCAGATCGTAACTCACCCCTGCCAACAAAACTAACCCAAAAGCAGCTTGAGTCTGACCAAACCCCGTTTCTGATGAAAGGTTGAGGATTGGCAAATAGCTTAGCCCAAGACCAGCAAAACTATTAAAATTCTCAAGGTCTTGAATTTTTCCTGGAAAGTCAAACCAAGCTCCGGCATCTAGACCAAAGCCACCTTGCCAGTAAGGGTTAATGTAAATGCCTATGCTTTCAGAAATAGGGAAAATACCCCTAAGCCCCAGCTTAAAATAGGGTTCGAAATTTTGATTAGCTACAGAGTCGTTGAGAATTTCCGAGTAGGCAAGTCCAGACTCGAGCCAAAAGCTCTGAGCAAAAACGAAATCTACCGTCAAAATGAACAATGTTACAAGAATGAAAGTCTTTAGCTTCTTCACCACTATCCCTACTTGTTGCAAAATGCTATGAAAAGGATGTCTTAGAAATAAATGTTAAATCCTACCACCGCGCTAGCACTAGGCACCGAAGGCTGCGGAATGCCCCCAACTGCCAGGGCTGCTCCTAATCTAACCTCAACAAACGCTCCTATTTCTTCTAGGTCAAAGTCAGCAAAGCTGTATTCTGCACCAACCAGTCCGTGAGCATCAATAAGAAAACTCTGACTCTCAAACATAATGATGCCACCACCCCCACCATAGATCGTTAAAGGGCTGACTTGACTAAACGGTGTTAAAACATCGGCACCCACCCCAAGAGACGCCGTTCCTTCTCTAAACTGTAAGCTCCCAGAAATACGCAGGTCTGGGCCACTAACATTTTTCACCCCAAAATGAAGGGCAAAGCCAAAAGGATAACTTGAATTAATGTAACCGCTGGTTAACCCAAACCAGGAATTTCCTTGCCTTAGACTTGGCAGGTTCGGGCTCGAGACTTGATTGTTTTGGGCTGCCGCCAATGCACCTATAAAGACAATACCAATAATGATAAAAAGCTTCCGAAACATAAACTAGTTATATCAGGTTCAAGACTCCTATTTTAAACGTTTACTAACCTTTGAGGTCTTTTATTATCTGTCAAGCATTAGCAGCTTTAGTGCATTGCAAAAATCTTAAGTCAAGTTTGGGTTCAACCAAATCAATTATTAAGGTGTATCGCCCAGCTTTCAACCTATACCTAAGGTAGCCTTACACAAAGCAATCAAGTAAAAGAAAAACAAAATTTTCTAGATTCATTTATGATAGTTTGAATCCAAAAGTTGAGCTCTGTTCAGTGAATGATTTCTCAAAAACGCCCAACGTAAGCTATATTCTGTAAATGCTGTTAATTTTGATATGCTAATACGCTGTGATTCGTTCTCTTGCACCTGACGAGCTTCCTTGGTTTCTGAGTCAAACCTTCGCCTTTATGGGTCACCGTGATCCAACAGGGTTTGCCTTTCGTTCGGTTAAGCAGTTACGTGATGCAGAGCTTGAGGCAGATCACTGTTTTATTCTTATGGAAAATCGAAAAGCGGTGGCAGGCGTCTATGTTATAGCGCCAGCAAAAGGTGAAGATGACCTCAATTTGTACTTAGCAAATCCTTGGTTCATTTCTGACGCAACCCAGCTCGAGCGTTTACTCAGGCAAGTTTTTGCTCGTTTCCACTACGAGGCCATTCACTTTCCCTTATTTAATTATTCTGAGCTTTTAATCAAAAAGCTCGAGCCAATCTTTAACTCTCTCGGTTTTTTCCTAGAAGAAACCTGTGATCTAAGGTTTGAACTTAGTGAATTACCACCTCTTGGAATTCCTGTCATTCTCGAAGCCTGGTCTTATCAGGCGGATCAGCTATTTTCCCAAACCTATCGCCAAGCAGAAGACCCTGAACTTAGTGACGAATACTTGGCTTGGTTAAAACGCTGGCGCGGTCCTTTCCAACCTGATCTCTGGTTTTTAGGCAGGGAAACTCTTGATCAAGACCCCATTGGTTATGGGTTTTTTGGTGCCCACAAAACGGGGATTGATGGCATTTACTATATGACTGCCATTGGGGCCTTGGCTGAATATAGACACTCGAGCGAAATGCTAAGACGCCTTGTCCTTTCGTGCATGCATGAGTTAGCCTCTCAAAGCCCGCTTGGATTAATTGAAACGAGCATGAGTATGAAAGACGCTAAACTTATTCAAATCTTTGAATCCTTAGGATTTGAAACCCTTAATCGCTACGATAAGTTTATAAAGAGACCTCACTAATCCCTACTTTTGTTGGAGGCAAGTCCTCACAATAATTGCTAGGCTTTAAGCATGAGTTTATTTGCCCGCTGGATTATTAGCGCTCTTGCCCTCTGGCTTACTGCCCAATTAAATGTAGGGCTCTCCTTTTCACCCTCTGGGGTCTTCCCCATCCTCATGACTGCTCTGGTGTTAGGTTTAGTCAATGTCATGGTCAAACCTATTATGATC
This sequence comes from Trueperaceae bacterium, assembly GCA_024642575.1. Taxonomy (GTDB): domain Bacteria; phylum Deinococcota; class Deinococci; order Deinococcales; family Trueperaceae; genus JAHEBB01. The sequence continues at coordinate 9,337 of JAHEBB010000170.1, forward strand.
ATCTTGACCCTGCCTTTTACCCTACTAACCTTTGGGCTTTTTTTACTGGTTGTAAATGCAATATCTATTGCAATTGTTGCAACACTTACCCCTTTAACAGTAACTGGCTTTTGGGGAGCAATGATTGGCGCACTAGTCCTATCCATAATTAACGCTGTGCTTACAAGCTTTTTCAAACGTAACAATGAGGATTAATAGCCTTTCCCAATCAATCGTACCTAGACTTTTGCTCTTGATTTCTAGTTATGGATACTGACTGACAAAATCACGCCGCAACATGCTCACTTTTTTATACAGACCAAATTGAACAGCACAATAAAAATGAGTAAAAATATCCGTAGATTAATTCTCAAATAAATTTGAAAAGAATATAGCTTTTCCGTCTTGCCCCTATGCCATAAACCTATATATTTAACGTACCGAAATTTTTGCTAATTTTTAAAATTGTTCAGATGACATTCGTGTAATACTTACCTTTACTTTCCCGTTAAGCAAGCTAAGACAAATACTTTTCCCAAACTGGGTCAATATTAGGTAAAACTCCAAAGGCCGAACTAAACATAAATCTTGGGGCGAAGGGCTTGCGGTTTAAAAGCATTGCGGCTTCTTCGGGCGTTCGGTCACGTTTTTTGGCATTACATTTTCGGCAACAGGCCACCACATTCTCCCAACTTGTTGCTCCACCACGACTACGCGGCATCACATGATCAAGCGTTAAATCGTTGGAGTGAAGACCACAGTATTGGCAGTTATTTTCATCACGACGGAACACATTTTTACGGTTAAACGCCACCTTTTGATGAGGAGGTCGGCGCACATATTTTTTTAGGCGAATGACGCTAGGTACAGCAAAAATCTGACTTGGAGAACGCAGAATTTTATCGCTATCTTCAATTCGCTCGGCCGCATCAAGCATGAGAAGAGCCACTGCTCGCTTGACACTACAGACATGCAAAGGTTCATAGCTGGCATTTAAAATTAATACTCTAGAACCATTTAGGTTTGCGAGAGGCTCGAGCTCATAGAGATCGTCTTCAGTAACAAAAGGATCTAAAGCATTGTAGGTTTTCAAATACTTATTGGCGGCCCTGCCTCCCAAAAT
>JAHEBB010000656.1 GCA_024642575.1 Trueperaceae bacterium
CAATTGATTTTAGAACTTTTTGAATCAATTTTCGACCATCAGTCTTTTACAGGTCGATCGGGAACATTTTATAAATATGAAGGTTTGGGAAGCATTTATTGGCACATGGTTTCCAAACTGCTTTTGGCAGTTCAGGAAAGCTTTCTGCAAGCCTACAAAACAGGTACTTCTGCTATCACTTTAAACGCGCTTAAAGACCAATATTATGATATCCGCTCTGGGATAGGCTTTAATAAGACGCCTGCGCAGTACGGTGCTTTTCCTACCGATCCCTATTCGCATACTCCAGCAGGACAAGGTGCCAAGCAACCTGGCATGACCGGGCAGGTGAAAGAAGAAATTTTAACTCGAGCCAAAGAACTTGGACTTTTTATTGAGGCTGGGCAGTTGGAGTTTGATCCTGTCTTGCTGCGAGAAAATGAGTGGCTCAATGAGCCTACAACCTTCAACTATATAGATATGCTTCAAGTTGAGAAGCAGGTCGAGCTTGACAAAGGTTCCCTCATCTATACCCTATGTCAGGTTCCTGTGGTCTGTAGGCGTGCAGATCAAGCCTATATTGTGGTGACGTATGAAGATGGTCGCGCGGAAACCGTTGTCGGACACCGCCTGGATACGGAAATTAGTCAGCATATTTTAAATCGAAGTGGGCAGGTCATGCAATTAAACATTTACTGGGCTGGGAGTGATTAAGGAACCTAAGGTTCCTAGGCAAAAGATGAATTTGACTCATATTGGCCTATTACACCTATCCGTGCCAAAACCAACGCTAAGCTTCTCGGAACTGTTAAATGCGACCATATAAATCCATTTCGCATAATCTACAGAAAGCGAAGAAAGTCACTGCTAATCGAGTAATTTTAAGGTTTAGACTAGAGAAAAGCGTTTGTTTTTCGTGGTAAAAATGGAAAAGCGAAACCCTGTCTATCTCAGACAGTTATCCCTGTAAAAGAGTTTAATATATCCATTGTTTATCGGCTTAAACGGATCAAAAAAATCCTTAGCGTAAGTTTTGGCACCAATCAACATACCAATCCAGTTAGAGGTTGTAGCCTCTAACTGCGCGACCTGGGGGAGTTGAAACAAACGGACTAGGATACTTTAGCTTCTAACTATTGATTGGCTATTGATACTTAATCAATTACTTCAAAGGTTTCAGACCTAACCAACGGAATCGAATTCTACAAAAACCCGTATTCAATTCCTTCACTTTCGAAGAAGTGCAGCTATAGCCAACAACAAGTCAGGTGATGTCAAGAACTGGCTCACCAAGCACATCCCATCGCGGCCTAATACCCAGGCCAGGTGCAGTCGATGCAGCCATCCGACCGTTTTGCCGCTGTGGCGCACCTTCCGCAATACTCACAGTGACATAACTGTTGAAGTCAGTCGAAGTAAACAGAAACTCGGGTGGCGTACTGTGAGCCAAATGGGCAATGGCAGAGGTAGTAATATCACCTCCCCAGCTGTCTTCAATTGTCATGGCAATGCCTAAGGAGATACACAAATCGCGGGCCTGTCGTGCTTTGGTTAAACCGCCAAACTTGCTGATCTTGATATTCACAACATCCATAGCTTTGTCCGTATAAGCAGTTAACAAACTAGAGAGATTATCAATGACTTCATCTAACACAAAAGGGTGACTAGTACGCTGCCGAATTGACAAACACTCCTCATAACTAAGGCAGGGTTGCTCGATATAAACGTCCACATCCGCCACGCTACGAACAACGCGGGCTGCATCGTGCATCAACCAGCCAGTATTAGCGTCAGCCACAAGCTTTTCGCCAGCTCCTAGTACCTCTGCCACGGCGCGGATTCGTGCAATATCTGTATCAGCATCCCCACCCACCTTAAGTTGAAAACGTCGATAACCTTCATTGCGATAACCTGCCACATTGGCAGCCATAACCTCGGGTGACTGCTGCGAGATAGCGCGGTACAGCACAAAATCCTCACCGTAGCGTCCACCTAAAAGAACGCAGATGGGTTGCTTTGTCACTTGGCCTAGGATATCCCAGCAAGCAATATCAATCCCAGCCTTAACGTAGGCATGTCCTTTTAGGGCAGCATCCATGCGGGCGTTCAGCACAGCTAATTGCGTCGGATCTTGCCCTATTAGATGAGGAGCCAGCTCAGCGATACCCGCACGTACACCTCTGGCATAGGCCGGCAGGTAAAACGGCCCAAGCGGACAGACTTCCCCATGACCGAGTATGCCGGTATCAGTTTCGACTTGAACAATGGTGCTGTCAAATACAGCAACTGATTTGCCACCACTCCAAGCATAATTGCCTTCATGTAAAGGCAAGTCAACCTGGTAGGCGGCAATGCGTTTAATCTTCATCGTTACGCACCTTAACTCTCCCTATCGTAGTTAGGAATGATACCCCACCAGGACGTTAAACACACAGCACCACCTTCTTAAAGAATGGTAGACTTGCCGTCGCGCTCCAAGATAGTTACCAAACCTGAAATGTATGAGGTGCCTAAGCAAGTTGGCGATGATGCCTTTATGGTAGGCATGAAACAAAGGGTGTTTTCATAAGACAAATATGAATAAAGTGCTCGAGCCTGAGACTCAGACATTATTAAAAGGACAGGACTTACGCAAGGCAGTCAGATTTGCTAACTATAAGGGATGAAAAAGCGCAAGAAGCAACCAAGTCGGGTGGACTACTGTCAGTTTTTGCTGGTTAGCCAAGTGAACTACACGATGACGTATTTTGCGACGCATTCGGAGCAGTGAAGTCACGATGCAGTCAAGCGATATTTGATGACAGAACGCTTAGGCGGAAAGGAGGTCTGGGAACAT
>JAHEBB010000657.1 GCA_024642575.1 Trueperaceae bacterium
CCAGTCTTCGCTTTGGCTTAAGTCGAGACCTAAATAATCATGAAACCAGCAGTCTGAGTATTACGGCAACCGCAGCTGTTCAACCTGTTGAGCTAAAGCTCGAGCAAACCTTTAACGTTGCCGATAAAACCCTGGGTAATAGCAATTACCGCGTAGCCTGGCGAAACATCGCTCAGCTTGAGGCATCAGGCTTTGCCCTTTTACCCGCAAGCTGGCTGGGTTTAGACTTGGCAGCAGACCGAACAGAACTCTGGCGGGTTGATCTGGCTGAAAATCGTCAGGAGGGTGAAGCTAGGTGGCGTGTCACTTATGAGAGTACCCGAGCTTACGGCGAAAAGACCTGTACAGGTGTCACTGACCCAAAAACCGTAAAAGCCTGTGATAGCAAACTGACCAGCTTTGTTAACTTAGATGAAACCCGCCTTGGCCCGATTTACTTTGGCGTTGACTTTGACAGCACCATTCTACTTGCCGATGATAGCCAAAAGCTCAATTATTTGAGTCAGGCAAGGTTAGTCTTTTTTACCGATATTGCTGCCACCCTAGGCATTCAAGGGAGTTTACAATATGCAGCCAGCGCCTCAGATACAGAAGTTACCCGCTCAACGTTGCGCTTTGATGACTTTGCTATCACGGCTAGGTTCCTTCAAGATTTTTATTTATCGATGATTTTAGGTAGCGATAGTGACGGTGAAACCTGGGTGCTTAGCGATACTAACGGGTCAAGCAGTTTTAACTTTCAACCCGAGTTTCGCTTTACTTGGAACCGCTGCTGCTGGGCACTCTACAGTAGCTTAAATACGGCTACAGGCACCTTGAGCATTACCTTAACGACCCCAGGTGGTACCGAGGGCCTAGGCGGCGTATTTGAAGATACTCCGCTTAAACTTCCTGGCGAAAGTACGCAGTAGCTATGCTTAAGACAGACTACAAAAAAGGATACTGATGAAGAAACTACTTATTTTAGTCGCACTGTTATTTAGCTTAAGTGCCTGCACAGGCACCAAAGAAATCGGCGTGCCAAGGCTCATTATTATTGGCTCGGGTGGCGATGAACCAAAACTTAGTCTTGTCCAAGATGTCTTTTTTTCTGATAGCGCCGCCACTAGCCGTTTCCAATTTTTAAAAACGCTTGCCTTACCTGCGCCACCGCTTAGTTATGATGTGGTAGATAGAACGCTCGAGCGCCCCACGCTTGTCATCGTTAGCCAAAACGATACCGATACCTTTTTAAGCTTTGTTAATCTCTCAGGCATTAATCCTGAATCACCTGCTGAATTTAAGCTTAAATCAGCAAATCTGGCTCTCTCGAGCCTTTTAGCCAAAGGAGAAACCAGACCCTTTGCACCTGTGAAACTGCAAGTCAGCAAAAATGGTCGCTATATAGCACTAAGTAGTGAGCTAGGGACAACTAACGCATTAGACATTATTGATCTAGAAGCCAGTGGCGGCCCCAAATTGCTCAGCAGATTTTCGGATCGCATCTTGCCAGGCAGTCTTTATCTGGAGCAAGCTGAGTCAAGTAGTCGGCTCTTTTTCTTTATTGAACAAGCAAGTGGTTCGGTTTTAAGCTATTTTAGTTTGCCTAGCCTTAGTCTAAATAGCACTTCTTTTACCCTGCCCAATAGTCGCTCAGATGCGCCACTCGACTTGCAAAGCATAAGTGGTCAGCTGCTTGCTTTGCAGGCAAAAAGTTTTACCTCTATTGTGTCGCCGACAGGTACCCCCAGTGCTGACATAACAACCGCAACGGTCACTGATGCGCTTCGCTTTATACCAACCAATTCGGCTGATTTAGCCACCGTCCTGGTCCTTACCGCTGATGAATTAGGCGCTCACCGTAGTTTGACAGGCACATTAGAGAGCACCTCTTTTACAGCCAAAGATGGCAGTATCGAACCCTTGGGTGGCTTTGCTTATTTTATCACTGACGGCAGTTCTCCTCTTAAACTTTTTGATGTGCAAACCTTTCAAAACAATCTTGATGCAGATTTAAACCGCTTGATTCAAAGCTATAGTATTAGCAATCCGGCAGACGAGACCGCGCCTATTACGGTTACTGACAGTGTTTTTATCACCTGGGCCATCAGCGAACCCCCTCTGATACTGCCTTAGCTCGAGCCTACCGTTTCAGTCGCTGCAAGCTTTTCTAAGCCCATAGTAATTCTCGCAACCAGATCAGCTTCTACAGAACGCTTCGCGGTGCGCAAAGCATTGCGCACCGCTCGTTCATCTGAACTGCCGTGCCCTATAAAGGCGTACCCTCTTACTCCAAGTAAAGGTTGAGCACCGTACTCGTAGGGATCCATTTTGGCTGCTAATTTTTTAAGGGCAGGTTTGACCAGTGCCGCACCTAGTTTGACGAGTAAACCACTCCCCGTAAGGGCATCCCTAATCCAGGAAAAGATTTCTTTGGCTTCTCCTTCAGCAAGCTTAAGCATGACGTTGCCAGTAAAACCGTCCGTTACAAAAACATCTGTGGTGCCCTTGAGCAGGTCACGCCCTTCAACATTGCCATAAAAGCTAATCCCTGGGGTTTGTTTTAACAAATCAAAGGCTTCACGCGTGAGTTCGTTACCTTTACCCTCTTCTTCGCCAATCGATACCAGACCAATACTGGGCTCTGCCTTGTTATAAAAAGTCTGGGCATAGACACTCCCCATAATGGCAAATTGTTGCAAATGGGCTGGACGACAATCAGCATTAGCGCCCGCATCAAGAAGCCCCACATAACCATCCCGTGTTGGGATATTGGTCAAAATGGCAGGTCGCTCGATACCTTTGATGCGGCCTAAAACCAGCAGTGCTGCCG
>JAHEBB010000171.1 GCA_024642575.1 Trueperaceae bacterium
ATTCGTAGAGGTCAACGGCAAAAAGCCTATGTGTTTACCATGCGAGATGCCAGCAGACAACACCAGGATGCCTTGCGTCTTCGTCAGCTCTCAGCGTTTCAACAGGCGCTGCTCGAGCTTATGCATGACCTTTTGCCAGCGAGATCTAACCTGAGTTTTTTTCAAAAGGTACTTGATTATGCCATTGAGCTTATTCCAGGTGCGCAAGCAGGCAGCGTACTCTTACAATCGCCTGACAAGCGCTTTCGTTATATTGCTCTGGCAGGCTTTAACGAGCAGCTAAAAACGGTGAGCTTTAGTGAGTCAGAGCTCGAGCTTGTTTATGGTCTTAATCAAGGAAAACAAGTGGTTTTACTTGAAAATCTAGACGCGCTTAATGCAGAAAACCTTGACGACGCAAGGCGGCAGGTTCTCCTAGATGTTGGCGAAAGTCAAAATATTAAAGTCAGTATGGTTATGCCCATCTACCTTGGGCAAGAGCTTAAAGCGATCTTTGCACTGGATAATAAAGAGAGCCGTGCAGCCTTTGATACAGAATCAAAATATATGGGGGCTGCTTTTGCTAATCAGGTGGCTGCAGTTCTTGAAAAGACTTTTTTGGAACAAAAAGATTATGAAACGGCGCAGCTTAATAAGCTATTGGCTTATATAGAATCACTACTTTTAAAAAATGAAAGCTTAAGCAAGCTTTTACCCCAGCTAGTAGAGAGTCTGGGTGAATCAAGTTGGTTAGCTTTAGGTTCTTTAAGGCTCTATCAGCTTTTGCCTAAGCAAGGGTTGAAAACTAATTATAGCTGGTCAAAGGCTTATTCCAGCGAGCTTCTTGAACCACAGCTTAAGCTTTTAAGAGAACAGTCCCTGGCAGAAAATCGGCTTATTTACCTGGCTGATTTTGAGCAGTCAGAACAGCAAGATAAGCTACCTTATTCCCTTATGGTTTGTCCGATTCAAGTAGCTGATTCCTTATGGGGATGTCTGGAAGTGGTATCACCTTGTCATTTTGCATTTGCTCAGGAAAAGCTCGAGTTTTTTAGCAAGCTTTGCAAAAGCTTAGATCTTGCTCTGTCAAAACAGCAAGACCGTGAACATTTGGAGCAGTTAGCCAATTTTAGACAGTCCCTTATCCAACTAACAGACTACATCCTCAAAGAAGAAAAAGAGGCTGATTTTTACCAAGCGATTCTCGAGCGTGCCAGCAGTATTATTCCTGGGGTGGAAGCCGCGAGTTTACTCCTTAAAGACGCTGCGGGTGAGTTTTATTTTGCCGCGGGAATAGGTTATGACAATAGCAAACTGGCCTTTATTCGGCTGGATGCCAATTCTTGCGATCATGCCAGCAAATTATCCTGCTTGCATGACTTTCAAGAACCCAGGCTCGAGGCTCATTTCCCTTTTAACCGTTATTTGGCAGGCAATGGCATTAAGCAAGACCTGAGATATAGCTTATCGGTACCTATTCGTGTCCAGGGTAAGGTTAGTGCTGTTTTGGTGCTCCATCATTATAGCTATGAGCAAGGTTTTGGTCTTTTGGCTAGAGAAATGGCTGAAATGTTTGGCGCTCAATTGAGTACGGCGGTACAAAGTGTGCAGTTGCGTAAGGCGAGTCAAAAAGCTGCCTACGTGCAATCTCTACTGGCTAAGCTCGAGCGCTTGTTGCTTGAGCAAACCCAGCTCCAGGACTTTTTCCCGAAGCTTGCTAAGGCGCTTATCGAGGCAGAGATGCCTTCTTTATGCCAAGTTATTGTTTTTCGTTATGATAAGGCAGATGACCGACTGGATATGCAGGTTCATCATCAAGATGAGGCCCAAGGTCGGGCCCTTGAGGCATTCTTGCAAGAGCGAGGATTTCTTGAGGGAGAAAACAAGCATAAGACGCTCTGGCGAGTCATACGTGAGAAAAAATCGCAGTATATTAAAGATGTTTCGCTAGAAAAAGACTGGCTATTTTTTGAAGAGAATCCTGTAAGATCGGTTTTAACTTGTCCTCTCGTGCTCAAATCAGAGGTATGGGGAATGGTTGAATTTGCCTCTCATAATGCATACGCCTTTGAAGGCGAAGATAAGCAGTTTTTAGAACATATCAGTAAAAGTATCGAACTTGCGCTTTTAAGGCAAACCGAACAAGAAGAGCGGGAACAGCTTTATGCTAGCGTCTTGGAAAGAGAACAAAAGCTTAGCTTATTGGCTGAAAATTCTAGTGATATTATTGCCTTACATGCCTTAAATGGCAGCTTTCTTTATATAAGTCCAGCTGCCGAGCGTTTACTGGGTTTTAGTCATGAAGACCTTATGGCAATGCTACCTAGATCGCTCTATCATCCTGAAGATGCTGACATGGCAGAAAAAATGATTTATAGGCAGCTACTAAAGGAAGGCAAACCCCAAAGATATAGTTACCGCATTCGTAAAAAAGATGACAGTTATCTATGGCTGGAGACCGTCACCCAATTAATAAAAACCCAGGAGGGTATGGCTATTAGCTCGAGCTCAAGAGATGTAACTGAGCAAAAACGCATGGAAGCGGCGCTGCGTCACAATGCGCTTTATGATGCTTTAACAGGTCTACCCAACCGAACCTTGCTGCTTGACAGATTAGACCATGTCTTAAAACGGAGCTGGCGCACTGAGGAAACCTTTGCCCTGCTGTTTTTAGACCTCAACCGCTTCAAAATGATCAATGATAGTTTAGGCCATCATATTGGCGATGAGCTTCTTAAAACGGTTGCCAAACGGCTCGAGCTATCCTTAAGACCAAGTGATACGGTCGCGCGTTTAGGTGGCGATGAGTTTTGTCTGCTCCTTGAAAACCTGAGTTCGCAAGAGGAACTCATAACGATTATTGAGCGCCTTCATAGCCTCTTAGCTAGTCCTTTAGAGCTTGATGGCAAAGACATTTTTAGCAGCAGTAGCATTGGGGCTGTCATGAATCAGCGGCATTATGAGAGAGCCGAAGATATGCTGCGTGACGCCGACACCGCCATGTACCGCGCCAAATTTAAGCAGCAGACTTACGCCCTATTTGACGCCTCTATGCATCAAGAAGTGGTACATAAACTTGGTTTAGAAAATGATTTGCGACAAGCCATAGACAAAGGCGAGCTGTTTCTTATGTTTCAGCCCATTCTTGATTTGGCAGAAACAAAGTTGGTGGGCTTAGAAGCGCTTATCAGATGGAAACACCCGAGCAAAGGCTTGATTAGCCCGGAGCAGTTTATTCCCTTGGCTGAGGAAAATGGCTTTATTTGCCAAATTGATAACTGGGTTTTAGAGCGAGCATGTAAAGAGCTGAGTCAGTGGCAGCAGAGTAGCCAATCGCAGCTGTCTTTAGGTATCAATATCGCTGCAAAGAGCTTTGAACAGGCTCAGTTTGCTGAGCAAGTGCTAGGTATTCTTAAAAAGACAGGGATAGCTGGATCTAGTTTAAAGCTCGAGCTTACCGAACGTACCCTGATGCAAGATGATGTTGCCAAAGATGCGCTTAATACCTTAAGAGAACAAGGCGTACAGATACAAATAGATGATTTTGGTACAGGGTATTCATCCTTAAACTATTTACACACCTTACCTATTGATAGCATCAAGATAGACCGCTCATTTGTCAGTATTCTTGAAAAAGATACAGCTATTGTTAAAACCATTTTGGCGCTAGCAAAGCAACTCAATTTAAAGACCATTGCCGAAGGTATTGAAACGCCAGAACAATGGGCACTCTTGCAAAACCTGGGCTGTGAGCTTGGGCAAGGCTATCTGTTTTCTGCGCCCAAGCAGCTAAACGAGCTTTTTGAAACATCCTATGACCTTAAAGCAGCTTTGGCGAGTAGTCATAAAGATGTAAGAGTCTCTATGCTACCTTAAGCTTTAGAGCGATGGATTAGCTGTAAGGTTTAGAGCTTAACAAATGCTGTGTTTTGTTTAAGGCAAGATACAATTTTTTTTGATCTGACTATCCCCCTTGCTCGTTAGACTTTAAGGCTTATCTGAAAAGTCTAAGAAGTTTCTTTTGCAGAACGAAAGAAGCAGACAAAGTTTAGGTCTTCGTAACTTTATGTGGTGGAGAAACGAATGTTAGCAGCAAATCATAGTCTGAGTTTTGAAAAGCAACTGCTAAAACTAAGCAATGATCTATTGTTTGAATCGTTGAGCCCCTCTGTTTGCCACCGCATTTTAGAGGCGTCTATTAATCTGATGCCTGAAATTCAAAGTGCCAGTTTTTTACTTAAATACGGCTCGAGCTACCAATTTGTGGCAAGTCTCGGGCTCGAGCTTAAACATCTGCGAGGTATTAAGATTTCTGAGCATGATTTGCTTAGACTCAGTCAAGTTAAACTGACCACCGCTTATGATGCCAATGCTCAGGCCGTTAATCTTGCCCCCCTCCTAGAAGACCGAAAAGCCATTTTGACTAAAGTTCACGAAACGCCTTTGACTAATCAAGCTTTGATTGTTTCGATTGGTCCAGAGGTCATTGCCCTTATCTTTATTGATAACTACGAAACAGCTGATGCCTTTATTGGTGAATTTGAGAAAAGAGCAGCGGCGTTTTGTGAGCAAGTAAGCGTGCTGATGCGCCATATGAAACTGCAAGATCACTTAGAGCATCAACGCCGTGAGCTTAAACTCCTAGAAAAAGTGCGTTCTGCCATTGCTACTGAACTTGATTTTAATCGCCTGATGCCTCTAGCAACTCAGGCAATTGCCGAAGTTTTTGATAAAACCTATGTAAGTTTTTACCGTTTGCAAGACCGCAGTCTTCACTTTATCTGTGATGCAGGGATGAACCGTTTGGCGGCTCGCAAAGTCTCAGCGACTGAGGGCATTATGGGCCGAGTAGTGCGCCTAAGAACGCCAGCACTCGTCATGGATGTTCGTAAAGACCCAGATTATAAAGCGGTTTATCAAGATGTGATTTCAGAGATTGCTGTGCCGCTGATTGACCGAGACCGAGTGGTGGGTGTCTTAAGTTTAGAAAGCAGCACTGTCGTCTTAAATGAGACGGATTTTGAACTGATCTTGGCGATTCGTAAGCAGTTAAGTATTGCGATTAGTCGAAGCCATCTTTATGAAAAATCAGTACAAAGTGAGCGTCGTTTTCGTCTGCTTGCCGAGTACAGCTCTGACCTGATTAGTTTGCATGAGGCCGATGGTCGCTTTCTTTATGTCAGCCCTGCAAGTCTTAGCAATGTGGGCTATAAAGCAACGGAGCTTTTAGGCAGCTATCTGGGTGATTATTTGCATCCAGATGATCATAAACCTGTAGAGGCTTTTTATCAGGCCTTGGCAACTCAGGCTATGCCTCCCCAGGTTTACCGCTTTAGGCATAAAGAGGGGCACTATGTCTGGCTCGAGGCCTCAGTACAGGCTGTTAAACAGCAAGATGGTAGCTTTGGTCACTACGTTTCCTCTGCCAGAGATGTCAGCGAGCGCAAGGCAATGGAAGAGCGGCTCGAGCATGCTGCCCAACATGATGGTTTAACCGGTTTACCCAATCGGGGACTCTTTTTGTCTTATTTAGATGACAGCCTTAAAGAAAGGGAAGCCAACCCTAGTTTAAGATCAGCGGTGCTTTTTATTGATCTTGACCGCTTTAAAATTACCAATGATAGCTTGGGTCACAGTGTCGGGGACACGCTGCTTAAAGAGTTTTCTCAGCGCCTTTGTAATTGTGTGAAAACCCATGATGTGGTTTCTCGCCTTGCTGGTGACGAGTTTGCAGTCTTACTTAAAGATCTCAAGAGCCATAGTGACGCAAAAATAGTGGCTGAGCGCATTCATAAAGCACTTGAAACCCCTTTTAAGCTCGAGGGCTACGAAGTCTTTTCGAGCGCCAGTATTGGGATGGCATTTCTTAATGCTACGACAACAACACCCGAAGATGTCTTGCGTAACGCCGATGTTGCCATGTACTCAGCCAAGCGTGCAGGCGGCTCGAGCTTTACTGTCTTTAACTCGTCTATGTATCAAGGCTATGTTGAAAGGTTAAGCCTTGAGGCTGATTTAAGAACCGCAGTCGAGCAAGATCAATTTAGCCTGGTCTATCAACCTATTCTTGATTTGCGTACTCGCGAGCTGGCAGGTTTTGAAGCCTTGCTACGCTGGCAGCATCCAAATCTTGGTTACATTACTCCTGATAAATTTATACCGATAGCCGAAGAGACAGGCGTCATTTTGCAAATCGATGATTGGGTACTGACCGAATCATGTCGGCAAATGGCTCTCTGGCAAAAGAAATATGCCAAAGCCAGAGACGCCTTTATGAGCGTGAATTTATCTGTTAGACACCTTATGCTTGACGGTGTTGCCAAAGACCTTGCCAGACTTATAAGAAACCAGGGGTTGTCGCCAAATTCGGTAAAATTGGAAGTAACTGAAGGGGGCGTTATGACCAATGCTGAAGCAGGTGCTGCGGTTCTGGCTCGGTTACGCTCTGAAGGCATCAAGATTCAAATTGATGATTTTGGTACAGGCTATTCTTCTCTAAGCTATCTTCACAAGCTGCCGCTAGACTCGCTGAAAATTGACCGCTCTTTTGTACAGCGTATGGAAGGTGGCAGGCAAGATATCGAGATTATTCGCACGATTTTATCGCTTGCCAATAGCCTTAACTTTGATGTGGTAGCCGAGGGCATTGAAACCCAGTATCAGCTCGAGACCCTTGCTAGCATGGGAACCACTCATGGACAGGGTTATTTTATTGCTAAGCCTTTACCACCACACGTGGCAGAAGCCAGATTCTTTGAGGAAAAGCGCGATACGGTATTTGTGTAGCCAAGTGCCTTAGCTAAAACTAGGCATCGTTTATCTTAGGTAGGCGAAGGCTAAAGACCGCGCCTTTTTCATAATTGGCGGCTTTGACGTTACCGCCATGCAAACCGACCAGGGTTCTAACAATTGCCAAACCCAAACCACTGCTTTCTTTGCCGCTGCTATCACGGCGCTGACCTTTCACAAAACGGTCAAAAAGCGTATCAAGCTTATCTTCGGGAAGACCAGGGCCTGTATCAAAGAGTTCAATAATGGCTTGATCTACTTCGGCCCTTAAAAGAATTCTTACCTGACCACCTTCAGGCATGACCTTAAAGGCATTATCCAGTAAATTAGTCACAACCTGAGTTAAGCGGTGAGCATCGCCTTTGATTTTTGGGTAAGCCTGGCTTTCCAGCGTTACGGTTATGCCTGAGCGTAAGGTTTTTTGCGCCTGATTTTCGATAATTTGCTCAAGCAAGGGTTTAAGCTCGAGCGTTTCAAAATTAAGCGAGAGTTGACCTGCGTCTGCCAGTGACAGTGTTCTTAAGTCTTCAATGAGTCTTGCCAATAGCCCTAACTGGCCTTTAAGTAAATCAGACTCATCTTCATTAAAATCAATCAGTCCATCAGACAGGGCATCAAGGCGAAACTGCATGCTGGCAATGGGGTTACGCAGCTCATGGGCAATATCAGCAATCATGGCTTTACGCTCCCCCTCGAGCTGTTCTAGCGAAGAGGCCATCAGGTTAAAGTTGTGGGCCAGATCACGGGTTTCTTTGGGTTGGGTTTGCTCATTGGCAAGGGCGACACGTGTCGCCAGATTGCCATGTGCTAGGTGATTGGCGGCTTTGCTAACTGCCTCGAGCGGTCTTGCTAGACTACGTGCCAACCATAAACTTAAGAAGATACAGCCTAAGATGGCGATGCTTACCCCTATAAGAATGCCCCGTCTTTGCGCAGCGCGGTAGCTGCTGAGATAGTCAAAGAGTCTTACATTTAAGTCTTGGAGGGCTGTGTTTCGTCTCTCTATATCGTCATCTGAGGTATCCGCAGGGTTAAAAGGATGTTTTGGAGGGAGAGCAAGCTGATCTTCAGGTACGGTGCTGAAGCTTGATTCCGAATCAGAAGTATCATCATGTCTATCAGGAGGAGGGCCAAAACGGTAAAAAGGCGGGGGTTGGGTGCGCTCCTCAATAAGACTGCGAAAGTCCTGAGCAAAGCCACCTGCGGCATGTCTGAGTGCCACCAGCTGTGAAACAGGGATAACAATGAGTGAAACGGCACTCACAATAACCATGGCAAGAATAATGCGGGTAAACAGGCGGTTCATTTAATCCTGTATACGGTAACCTAGCCCTCTCACCGTATGAATCATGTCAGAAGCGCCAGCTTCTTTGAGCTTACGGCGCAAATTGGTCATATGAATGTCAACAGCGCGTTCATAAGCTTCACTTTCAGGCATAGAGACCTCTAAAAGCTCGAGCCTGCTAATGGCTCTACCTGGGGTCTGCATAAGATGCTGAAGCAAGCGAAACTCGGTAGGGGTCAAACTCACAGGGTCACTGCTGACGGTTACCTGTACCGCATAGGTATCAAGCTCTATTTCAGACATGCGCAGAACTTGCTTTTGCTCTTCTGAGCGGTCTCGTCTCAAAACGGTTTTAACTCTCGCCATAAGTTTACGGGCACTGGCAGGTTTTATAATGTAATCATCCGCGCCTAGCCCTAGACCTAAAAGCTCATCGACCTCTTCGGCTCTTGCAGTTAGCATAATGACAGGTACATTTGACTCAGCTCTGATGCGCTTTAAAACCTCGAGCCCATCAATCCTGGGTAAACCAATATCCAAAATAACCAGATCAGGTTTAAAGGCGCGCCAAATCGCCAGGGCTTTTTCGCCATCTGCGGCACGTTCTGTTTTGTAACCTTCTTTGCGTAAATAAAGCTCAATGGTTTGGGCGAGAGTCAGCTCATCTTCTACAACTAAAACCGATAGCATATCGGTACTTACTTTACCTGTTAAGCTCTGCATTACCATAGCTTTAGTATAGGGAGGCTGTATTTAGGTTTGGTTTGCCTTTTGTGGCGTTAAGTGAACTATGTTGTTAGGCTGGACTTTGATTTCTTGCCAGGACGCTAAACTGGTCTATGGACAAGCTAAAACTAGGACTTATGCATCCGGGGGCAATGGGTTCATCTATTGCTGCCGCGTTGAGCTCAAAGTACCAAACAGGCTGGCTTTCAGAGGGTCGCTCAAATGAAACGAGACGTAGAGCCAATGAGGCTGGGCTAAAAGAATTTGTGACGCTAGATGCGTTTTTAGACCAAACGGATATTTTGTTTTCTATTTGTCCACCAAGTGAAGCCGTCAAGCTGGCTCAGGAATGTATTGGTGCAGGGTTTAAAGGGACTTATGTGGATGCCAATGCCGTTTCACCAGCAACTGCTAACGAGATTGCCCAGCTTTGTCACAGGGCTGGGATTAGCTATGTAGATGGCGGTATCATCGGTCCACCCGCAAGACAGGCAGGAACGACCCGACTTTATTTGTCAGGCGAAAAGGCGCAAGAGATTGCTCAGCTTTTTTTAGGTTCAGTTGTTGAGGCCACTACTCTAGATGGGGGAATCAGTTCTGCCTCGAGCCTAAAAATGGCTTACGCTGCCTGGACAAAGGGCAGTTCGGCACTTTTACTCAATGTTCGTGCGTTAGCCAAATCCTTAGGCGTAGAAGAGGCGCTTCTTTCAGAGTGGGCGCTTTCTTTACCTGATTTAACCGCGCGTTCTGAAAGTGCTGCTCTGTCAACCGCAGCAAAAGCCTGGCGCTTTGCTGGCGAGATGAATGAAATTGCTGCTACCTTTGCTGATTCAGGTTTGCCTGCGGGGTTTCATAAGGGAGCTGAAGAGGTGTATCAGCGAATGGGTCAATTTAAAGATGCTAAAGAGATAAGCACAAATGATGTTCTAAAGGCATTGCTCGAGCCTGAGATTAAAGGCAGCTAATGAAAGCTGTACTTATCAACGCGTTTGGTCAACCAAGCGTTCTAAGCTATGAGGATTGGCCTAAGCCAGAACCCAAAGCCCAGCAACTGCGCATTAAAACAAGCCTTAGCAGCGTTAATTTTGCAGACATCATGACGCGGCGAGGTGGTTATGGTCAGCAAAGCTTACCTCTTATTCCAGGTTTAGATGCAACGGGTGTGGTAGACGCTGTAGGTGAGGCAGTTAGCAGTTTCAAAGTGGGTGATAGAGTCGCTGCTTACACGACAGGGGGTTCTTACGCCGACTATGTTATTGCCGAAGAAAAGCTTTGTTTTGCTCTGCCAGAGGCCGTTGGGTTTGAGCAAGCTAGCGCGATTGGCATTCTGATAACGGCTTACAACGTATTAACGCTGGCAGGGCGCTTTTTAGAAGGGGAATCAGTGTTAATTCACGCGGCGGCAGGTGGCGTAGGAAGCTGCCTTATTCAGCTGGCTAAAGGTATGGGGGCAAGCAAGATTTATGCCACCGTAGGTAGCGATGAAAAAGCTGATATTGCCAGAAAGCTTGGCGCAGATGAGGTCATTAACTACCGTGAGCAAGCTTTTGATACGGTAATAAATACGCTTACGAATCACAAAGGTGTAGATCTGATCTGTGATTCGATTGCAGGAAA
>JAHEBB010000172.1 GCA_024642575.1 Trueperaceae bacterium
CGGGGAGAGGGGGTATAACACTGCTTTGACCCGATGCCCAAGCACTCCAGCCACCAGCCCAAGCACTATAGCCACCTGCCCAAGCACTATAGCCACCGGCCCAAGCACTGTAGCCTGAAGCCTTTATTTCGGGGTTGCTAAAGGCATTTTGATTGGTAGTGGTTGCCAAGGTCGTAAGTTCACCTTGTTCTTTACTAAAGCCAAGAATGGCAAAGCCAGCTTTAGGGTTAAAGAGAATGCTCGAGCCGCCATACTGCGCTTCAATATCAGTTTGGTTTGCCTTGCCATCAATTTTGACCGAAGCAACATAGTAAGGAGCGACTTCTTTAGCGGGAGCAACTTCTTTGCCTGCTGGGGTAATACCGCAAGATGCTAGAAAGAGGAGGCTGAGCAAAAGCCCAATGACCTTTGGGAGTCGTGAAGAAATGTAATACATGATGAAACTCCTAGAAAACACTAACTAGGTATTATCTTAGAGCTAGCTTTATGACATGAATCTTACAAAATCTTGGCGAGAGAGGTTAAAGCTGCTTGTTTTTGCATTTCCACAAAAACTAATGACTGAAACCCTTTGGTGTGAATTTAAGGTTTAGGAACAAACTCATTTTGTGTTTTTGCAATGATTAAGGAACCTATCAAATGAGCTGCTCCTATCTTTTCTTTTAAGTAAAGGGCTGCTGGTTCCAGTAACGCTCGCAGTCAAAAAAGGTCCTTTACCACGTGCTGCGCGGCTGAGTTCTATTAGTAATCGCCTCGAGCCGTTGGCTTACGAATTTGCTAAAAGGTGGATGTGTAAGGATATAAAAACAGTCTTTTTCTATAGCTTCAAAGACAGTTTTAGCGACATCGGTGGGCTCGAGCCCCTTTTCTACATAGTTAAAGATCGTTGCGGCGGCGCTGAGACTTTTATTGTTCAGCTTGCTTAGATCGGTTCGCTCGGTGCTAGGGCGGTTGCGCTCACTCTTATGAATTTGCGTTTTAATCCAGGCAGGGCAGAGTACGCTGACGCCAATGTTTGCGCCAGCTTCTTGCAAATCTAAAAAAAGCGTTTCTGACAAGGCGACGACCGCGTGTTTGGTTACCGTGTAAGTATTCATGCGACTGTTAGAAATAAGCCCTGCGATACTGGCGGTATTTAGCACGTGAGCGGGCTCACCGTGGTTAAGCATGCCTGGCACAAAGGCTTTAATGCCGTAAATCACGCTCATCTGATTGACGCCTATTACCCAGTTCCAGTCACTCAAACTGCTTTCCCAGATGGGCTGCGGAGCGCTACTTACGCCTGCATTATTCATGAGCAGATGAAGGTTGCCAAAGGCTTTGGTTGCCTTGTCACGCAAGGTTTCAACAGCCGACCACTGGCTTACATCGCTTGGTACCGCTAACGTAGGTGCGCCCTTTGCTTTTAGCTCAGTGTTTACCGCATTCAGGTCGGTTTCGTTTATATCAGCCAGGACGAGGTTCATACCGTGCGCGGCAGCTTCATGAGCAAGAGCTCGACCTATACCGCTTCCTGCGCCCGTAATAACGGCCGTTTTTCCTTTAAAGTTTTTCATGAGGGCTCAGGGGAAACCTGAACCAGCAACTTGCCTGTGTTGCCACCCGTGAATAAGTCATTGATGATGGTGGGTGTGTGCTCGAGCCCCTGCCTTATATCTGTTTTGTAGCTTAGTTTGCCCTGCGCCATCCAGCTAGCCATTTCCTGCACGGCTTCTAAAGCACGGTCATAATAGTCAAGCACCAAAAAACCCTGTATTTTGGCACGCTTGGAAATCAGCACACTGAGGTTTTGGATACCCGGCGTTTGCTCAGTTGCTGTGTATGCCGAAATGTAGCCACACAGTGGGATACGCGCGCCAATGTTCAGTTGGGTTAGCACCACGTCAAGTAAAGCACCCCCCACATTTTCAAAATAAATGTCAACACCGTTTGGTGCAGCCTTGCGGAGTGCCTTATAGACATTTTCTGTCTTATAATTAATCCCTGCATCTACCCCAAGCTCAGTTGTCAGCCACTCGAGCTTGTCATCACTACCTGCAATGCCAACGACCCGAAGGTTTTTAAGTTTGCCAATTTGACAAACAATTGAGCCCACTGCGCCAGCTGCGCCAGAAACCACCAATGTTTCCCCAGTTTGCGGTGCAGCAATGTCTAGTAGGCCGTAATAAGCCGTAATACCCGTCATGCCTAGGGGGCCCATATAGGCATCTAGCGGCACGCCAGGAATTCGCGGAAGTTTCTCTAAACCCTTGCCGTCACTGACCAAATAGTCCTGCCAGCCGGTCATGCCACTAACAATATCGCCTTCGTTAAAATGATCATTTTTAGACTGTTGTACTACTCCCAAACCAAATGAACGCATGGTTGCACCGATTTTTACAGCGGGTAAGTAGCTATCTGTTTGTGCCCAGATGCGCTGGGTAGGGTCAAGGGAAAGATAAATGACCTGGACCAAAACCTGACCATCACTAAGTTCAGGTACAGTCTCAACGACCAGATTAAAATCTGATGCTTTAAACATACCGTTAGGTCTAGCCGCCAGTTTTAATTGTTTGTTTTGCATTATTTATGCTCCCTTTCATTCCCCATTTTTAATGCGCAGATAAGATAGCTAAATTGTTCTTTAGTTGCTAACTTTATACCGTGCGGAGATTTATTACACCGTAACGGCAGCTTGAAATGGCTCTTAAATCAACTCAGTATTACAAATAAATGAAAGGAAATGGTTTCCCATACTTGACATATGCTTATATAGGAATATATAGTTTGCATATGGCGAGATTAGCAACCACATCAGATGTTTATAACGCTATAGCTGAACCCCAAAGGCGTAGCATCATTAATCTTTTGGCGAAGGGAGAATTGTCTGTCAATGACATTACCGAGACGCTCGAGCTAAATCAACCTCAAGCTTCTAAACACCTAAAGGTACTTAAAGAAGTTGATTTAGTGACCGTTAGGAAAGCTGGAAAGCAACGATTTTATAACCTAAACGGTGAAAATCTGAAACCCATTCATGATTGGGTAATGAGCTTTGCTCACTTGTGGACAGAACGCTTTGATCGCTTGGAAACTTACTTAGATGAGTTACAAGGAAAGGAATAAAGATGAATCAGACAGCTAATCCAGAAACTAAGAATCGCACCTTTGTAATGGAGCGTTACTTTAACGCACCTCGTGACTTGGTCTTTGAAATGTTTAGCAAAGCAGAACACCTAGAAAAATGGTATGGACCAAAAGACTGGACGCTCCCCGTGAGCAAACTAGATTTTCGTGAAGGAGGTAGCTGGTTTTATTGTATGCGTAGCCCCAAGGGAAATGAGAAATGGATTCGAGCTGATTACCACGAAATCATCCCTTCTGAAAAGATTGTTTATACCGATGCTATGGTTGATAGCAAAGGGAACGTTCCTGAAAATGGTTTTCAAATGCTTATTACCCTAACCTTTGAAGACCTGGGGGATAAAACCAAAGTTACCAATCAGGCTGTTTTTGCAACAGCTCAAGAGTACGAAATGTCTGTTAAGGGCGGTATGGGGCAAGGCTATGACCAGGCCTATGATCGCTTAGAATTACTTTTGGAAACACAGTAATACTGAACTGAAAAGTCAGTGTAACAATACTTAGCTGGTCTAAGCGTACGATCTAAGAGCGGAATAGATGTTGTTACAACATCTATTCCGTTTGATGTAAGAATGTGGAGAACTGGTTTTTACCAAAGCAGTTAGGTATTAAGGGTTATTTGGAAGGGGTAAGTCGTGGCAGCTACAGGATTTATCTGGGATGAAAAGTGTTTTTGGCATTTTGGCGGTAATTATGCGCTTTTGGCACCCGTGGGTGGTTTGGTTCAACCTTTGGCGGCAGGTGGCTTACCCGAAGCACCCGAAACCAAACGCCGCTTGAAAAATCTGATGGATGTTACGGGCTTATCTAGAGAGCTTGCTTGCCAATCGGCACCTGCTGCAACACACGAAGATTTACTTCGTGTGCATCCTAAGACTTATCTTGATAAATTTAAGGCGCTGTCTGACCAAGGGGGCGGTGAGCTAGGGTTGCGCACCCCTTTTGGCCCTGGCGCTTATGAGATTGCAGCTTTGTCAGCAGGCTTGGTTACTGAGGCGCTCGAGTCTGTACTTAAAGGCAAATACAAAAATGCTTACGCCCTGTCACGCCCCCCAGGCCATCACTGTATGCCTGACTGGCCCAACGGCTTTTGCTTACTGGCTAATATTGCCATTGCTATTAAAGCTGCCCAAGCCAAAGGACTGTTTGAAAGAATTGCTGTTGTTGATTGGGATGTACATCATGGCAACGGAACTGAGCATATTTTTTATGACCAGGCCGATGTTTTAACGATTTCCATTCATCAGGAGCGTTGCTACCCACAAGATACAGGTACGCTTGAAAAGCAAGGTGAAGGGGCGGGTCTTGGTGCCAATATGAATATTCCCCTTCCGCCGGGTGCTGGGCATAAGACTTACCTTGAAGTTATGGAACGTCTGGTTACGCCAAAGCTAAAACAGTTTCAACCTGATCTTGTAATAGTAGCTTGTGGTTTTGACGCTTCAGGCGTTGACCCCCTTTCCCGCATGATGTGTACGGCTGAAACCTATAGGCTCATGACAGAGCAACTTATGACCCTTGGTAATGGGCGTTTGGTAGCTGCCCATGAAGGTGGTTACTCAGAAATGTATGTACCTTTTTGTGGTCACGCGCTGCTCGAGCAACTCTCTGGCTCTATGATTAAAGCGGCTGACCCACTGGCAAAGCGCCTTGAGGGTCAACAGCCCAATGACAAGGTGCAAGCGTTTTATTCAGGGCTTATTGGTGAAATGGTTGATTTTTTTGGCTTGTAGAAAAAAGGCTCGAGTCACGCTCGAGCCTTAGCTTACTTCTAAGTCCAGTCTTATTTCTAAGTCTAATCTTCGTTTTTGGCAAGCCCTACAAAGATGCGATTGGTTTTGCCTTCTGCCCGTACCCAGATAATGTCATCAAGACCGTCACCATCAACATCACCGATAAGGGTATCGTAGTTAGTCCAATTCAGTACTTGCGGATGATCTTGCTTTACTCGAGTGAAATCAATTGGGTGAACCGAGTCGTCAGTACCCAGTCCAATGTAAATGCTTTTGACATTTAAATTAACTGGAGCGCCTCCTGGACCCGTCCAGATGAGGTCATCGCGTCCGTCACCATTAACATCACCCAGATTGTTTTTGTAGGGCCCCCAGACAACACCTGTGGCAGCATTTTTGGCGATTGAAGTAAGGGCGTAGTCACTATCTTTGCCCTGGCCATAGCCAACTTGAGCCTCACCGCGATCATAGCCAATACCTACACTGACAATATCTGAAAATACGTCGCTATTGATATTGGCAACTACCAGGTCATAAAGACTTCCATAATCTTTAAATGATTTAAAGCTAAAGCTTCCATCTGCCTGACCCAAGGCGGTATAAACCCGTTTGGCACCTGCAGCATTGCCACTATCCCAGAGGAGGTCGCCGTAGCTGTCACCATTAATATTAGCTGTAGAGACATTATAAGAAGACCAACCACCTTCGGCGCGGTCTTGAAAGGAAAGGCTCTCAAAACTGCCATCACCTTTAGATAAACCTACATAGGTGCGGTTGATTGATCCGGTGAAGTTCCAGACCAGATCATCTTTATTGTCCCCATTGACGTCTAAGGTCAGCAGGTCATAGGACTGCCAGCCATTTGAGTTGCTACTACTATGCGGTGACACATCTGTAAAATCAAAGCCTGTAAAGTCGCCACCGTTACCGCAGCCCCCATCAACCTGAGCGATAGCCGCATAGGTTTTATTGGCACCTGAAATATGGACATTCCAGATCACGTCATCACAGCTGTCTCCATTTAAATCCATGACGCGCGTTTCATAATTACCCCAACCTTCAATTGCTTTTTCTGGGTGCTGGGAAAAATACAAAAAGTCGCTGCTGGAGACATTTAAAAAGTCAAAACTACCCGTTTGATTTCCAAAGGCGAGCAGGAGTTGATTATTACTACCTTTGTGATTGAGCAGCAGGTCAGCTCTGTCATCACCATTAAAATCGCCAATCAAAGGTTCATAAGGAGTAGAAATAGGCATATTTTCGGTTTTTTGTACCAAGCTAAAGTCGAAGGTGCCAGGTGCTGAGATTTTGGCTGAACACTCTTTGATGTTATAAGTTCCTCCTTCACTTACCTTGGCAATGCTGCCATCCCCTAAATTGCGAAAGACATAAGAAAGAGGTTTTGCTGTGGTTAGAGCAGCACGTTTGGTGAAATATTTTGACCAGTCGCCCGAGCGAATCATGGCAATGGTTGCGTCTGCTGGCCCACCATAAGAGGTAATGGCAATCTTGGATTTTTCCAGTACGTCTTTTTGTGAAGCTGAGAGGCTACCACTGACATTGCCACCGATGCCGTTATAAGCAGCATTAATCGTGCCTCTTATTTCATTTTCGCTCGCTGTTGAGGTCATAGTAAACATCATCATGCGACCATAGACAACTTCTGATAGATAAACAGGTAAATTGCTTGGGCCGATTTTGCCAAGGTTGACCTGTTCTTGTAATTTGGCTTCGGTAAAGGCGTCGCTAAAAAAAGAGCCTGGGGTTTGCGGGGGCGCGACAGAAACGGTAAACATCTGCTGATAGAAATGAACAGCAACCGTGGTTTCAGATTCCTTCTTAGTTTTTTCGCCGCTAGCTGACCCACTAAATCCCAGATACCTACCTGAAAGTTTGAAAGATGCGGCAAAATCGCTGTCACTATGATAGGTCTCGATGTTGAACTGAATGCTCGAGGGGGTATCCAGATTTTCAGCGGCTGCATCCCCGACCATATCGCCAATGGCTTTGGTTACGGTGACCAGACTGGGGTTTTCTACGACTTGAGCAGGGTTGTCATTAAAAAAGTCGGTAATAGCAACCTGAATAGGTGCCCTTTCAGCAATGGTTAAACCCAAAAGCGAGCCAACGCCATCGGCATAGCTTTTGCCCTGAATTAAACTGCCAGGCCACAAGATGCTGGCGTCTGGATTATACATAACGATTTTTTCGGGTGTGCTAGTAAGGGAATAAGGGGTTTCGGTGCAGGTATAGGTCACGTCTTGAAAGGCTGAAGGTTCACCCGTTGTCTCATCGCGTATAACCTTGCCATCTTCATCCTTGACAGGTGAATTGAGCTTAACAGGGGTGTTTAGGCTAGGCTCACCCGTAGGTTTTGGCGCTTGACTTTCTTGAGGAGGGGAAAATTCGCTCCAGGCAGGTAAGCCCGTTAAAAAACCATTGACATCGGACACCTTTACGGTTCCACCAGATGAATTGCAAGCTGCCATCGAAATAATCAGGCTTATAAAAAGCAGCCATTTGATGAGCCGATAAGGTCTTATACTTTGCGGTTTATCCAATAATTGCTGATGCATTTATCATCCTCCTAAAAAGGTAATGCTTTAGTTTAGAGAAAGGCTATCAGTGAACTATCAGTGACTTACTGATGAGCTAGGAGTGGTCGTCTGTGAATGGGTTTGAGCACCCTCAAGCGCTAGTTTTATAACGTTTTCTTGACTCATGCTTTTGCCTAATGCCCAGGCTCGAGCGAAACTTTGCGTACCTGCTTTTTGCTTCACTTCCTGAATAGTCTTGTCATAGTCGTGTTGTTCGCGCTCAGAAAAGCTCGAGCCGATTTGCTGACGTAAGGTTTCAGCAGCGGCCCAAAAAGTCGCTGCGTGCTCGAGTCTGGCTGTACAGCTAAAGGTTTCTGCTAGGCTCTCTAGTGCTTCAGCGATACCGCGTTGATTATTTGATGATTGATGAAGCAGCAGACTTTCTTTCGCTAAGGTTTCAGCTTTTTGATAATCACCTGTTCGTTTGGCAACTTCAGCAAGATTGGTGAGCGCTTCAGCCTGACCCAATTTGTCATCGAGGTCTTTAAAGAGGTCCAGGCTTTCTCTGTGAAGGGTTTCAGCATAGAGGTAATTTTTCTGGGCTCGAGCCAGGTCTCCTTGAATATTAAGAGTGATGGCAATCCCAATCTTATCTTTAAAGGATTGATGTAGGTCAAGCGCTTCTTGTAGATACTGTTCTGCTTTTGTTAAGTCACTCTTTGCTAGCGTAACACTACCAAGGTTGGTCAGTACCTGAGCAACGCCCATCATGTCATTCGCTTCGCGTTTGAGCATCAAGCTTTCCAGCAAATAGTCATACGCCTTTTGAAAATGACTTAGTTCTACTGCTACCAGTGCAAGATTATTAAGCACCTGTGAAATACCGTGCTTGCCTTTTAATGCCCTAAAAAGGCTTAAGCTTTCCTCCTGAAGGGCTTGCGCTTTTTGGTAAACGCCCTGACAACGCAGGGCATTTCCTAAATTATTAAGAATGTTGGCAATGCCAAAGTCATCCTTGAGCTTACGCGCAATCAAGAGACTTTCTTCAAGTAAGGTTTGGGCTTCAGCATAATCACCATACCAAAACGCTACAATAGCCAGGTTGTTAAGTGCCATAGCAATGCCACGCTCATTTTGCTGCGCTCGTTGTAAATCTAGGCTCTCATCGAGTAAGTTGCGTGCTAGCGCATACTCACCCTGACTTCTAAGCACTAGACCAAGATTGCTAAGAACTTGCGCAATGCTGGCATCTTGCTTCAGGTCGCGATAAAGGCTTAAGCTTTCTTGCAAAAAGGCTCGAGCCTCTCCCAGATGCCCTTGTAAACGGCTAATATTTCCCAGACCATTCAGTGCCCTAGCTCGTAGCTGAGCCGAATGATTTGCTGTTTCTAGAGCAAGGATTTTTTTTAGCCAGTCTCGACCTTCGCTATAGTAACCTCGAATTTCCCAGTAGCGACTTAAAGGGCCAGCTAGGTTTAAGCCGAGTTCAGCATTTGATTGTTGATAAGCCCAGCCAAGGGCCGTGCGAAAATTGTTGAGTTCGCTGTCGAGCTGTTTTAAATAGCTCAGTTGCGCTTCCCCTGATAAGTGATTTACTACTTCTTCAATAAGGCCCGAGAAATACTGGGCATGCTGTTGCTGGTACTGGCTAAGTTGCTCAGGGTTTTGCCCCAGTTTTTCATAGCTAAACTGTTGCACCATCACATGTCTTTCAAAACGCCCTTCTTGACTGCGTTGAAGCAAAGATTTATTGACCAAGGATAAGAGTGTGCGCAGTTTTGTAGCTGTGACAGCTTCGGCAGCATCTTTGCTAAAGCCTCCCTGAAAAACAGCCAAATTTTTTAGGGCTTCTTGCTCGGTATCTGAAAGTAAGTCCCAGGAATGTTCAAAAACAGCACGCATGCTGCGGTGGCGCGCGCTTATATCTTTGTGACTAACGGCTAGTAGATCCAGGTTACGCTCTAAGTCTTCAACGATTTCCTGAGGGCTTAACAGCCGTGCCCAGCTTGCGGCTAGCTCGAGCGCTAAAGGTGAGCCGCTTAAGAGGCGACAGAGTTTTAAAATAGCAGGTTTATTTTCTGAACTTAAGGTGAACATAGGGTCAACGCGGCGAGCTGTTCGCAAAAAGAGCGTCACTGCGTCATAGGCTTCAGGAGTTTCAATTGAGTCATCTTTTGGAAAACTCAGACCACTCAGGTCGTAAATTAGCTCGGCATGAAAGTCCAGAGTTTCCCTTGAAGTGACTAAAATTTTTGAATGCGCAGAGGCCTCGAGGATTTCAACAATCAAGCCTGAACCGTCAAGCAGATGCTCAAAGTTATCTAAGACTATGAGTATTTCTTTTTCTTTTACATAGTTAAGTAAATGCTCGAGCGGTTCTTGCTGAGAGCCAGATTCTAAATCAAGGGTGCTTAAGATAGTTTCTGCAATAAGACTTGCATCGCTTAAGGGTGCCAGTTCAATAAAGACTGCACCGTCTTGAAACAAAGACGCTTGTTCTTTAGCAAATTCCGCTGCTAGACGGCTTTTGCCCATGCCGCCCAAACCCAGTAGAGTAATCAGGCGTGCCTCGTTTAAAAGGCGGTTTAACTCGGCAAGCTCGAGCGCCCGACCCACGAAGGGTGTTAAAAAATTAGGGAAATTGCGCAGCAGCGGCGTTTTGGGCTGATTGGCTGCTGGTAAAGCCTGAGGACTAGGTAGGTCAGCGAGAATCTCCTGAGTAGACTCGAGCGGTTCCATACCTAGCTCTTCTTCTAGCTGCTTGGCAAAACTCTCATACGTTTTTAGGGCTACATCCCGCTGACCCTCTTTGATTAAACAGCGTAAATAGCTTTGTAAAATATCTTCGGCTAAAGGCTCCTGTTTGAGTACTTCGCGTAGTAGATTGAGGGCCTCTGAGTAGTTTGTCTCAGACTCGAGCTGAGCCGTATGCTTTAAAACGGCTTCCCGCCAGGCATTATGCAGGGCTTCGCGCTCCTGAATCAGCCA
>JAHEBB010000658.1:0-2236 GCA_024642575.1 Trueperaceae bacterium
ACCTTGCACGATGGTGAGGGGCGTGCGAAGTTCGTGGGCAATGTCAGCAATCATCGTTTTGCGTTCCCGCTCAAGCCGTTCTAAGGAAGTTGCCATTGCGTTAAAGTTGTAGGTGAGCGTATTCATTTCGTTGCCAAGTCTGCGTTTTGAAAAGGGTCTGGCCCGAGCTGTAAAATCACCGTGCGCGACCCGCTCTGCTGCCTCTGAAATGCTGCTGAGCGGTGCAGTAATCAACCGAGCCACCATAAAAGCGAGCAGGGTTCCTAAAGGTAGGGCTAAAAGTCCGTAGATGATGAGTGTGCGTAGCTGATCGGTGAAGCTCGAGCTGATAAACTCGCCCATGTCGTCAAAACCATCGTTTGTACTGATGTAATCAATGAATAGTTGCTGGAACTGACGTTCTATTTCAGCCTCTGAAAGCTTCTTGTCAAGGATGACGGTTTCCGCTTTTTGCCGAAACTCTGGATTAAGGCGGTAATATTGTCTTACGACAGCTATGCTGCCAAACAAAACAAGGACGCCAACCGTCAGAAAATTTGCTGTTATGACAATAAGCGCAAATTGAACCCAGAGGCGTTTCATGCTTGTGGCTTGAGGCGAAAGCCAATACCCCTGATATTTTGAATAAACTCCCCAGGCTCTACTTCTGAGAGTTTGCGTCTGAGGTTAGCGATATGGACATCTATCACGCGCTCGAGGGCGTTGCTGTCAGGCATAGTCGCCTCGAGCAAATCGGCGCGGCTAAAGGTGCGCCCTGGATACGTCATTAAATGTTGCAACAGCTTGAATTCACTTGCAGTTAGCTCGAGGCTCATACCGCTAACATGAACGGTCGTTTGTAGGGTATCGAGTTCAATCGCACCTAGCCTGAATAGCTCTGTAACAGGCGCGTTTGCGTAGCTGCGGCGCAGCACCGCTTTGACCCGCGCCATCACTTCCATCGGGCGAAAGGGTTTACTCACGTAGTCATCTGCACCTAGCTCGAGTCCTAGTAGTTTATCTATCTCTTCGGTGCGTGCGGTAAGCATAATAACAGGTGTTTGCTTTTCGCGGCGAATCGCTTTCAAAACTTCGATACCGTCTTTTTTAGGGAGCATGACATCGAGTAATACGAGGTCAGGATTACAAGCCCGAAATAAAGTTAGTGCGCTCTCGCCGTCGGCGGCTCTCTCGGTGCGGTAGCCTTGTTTTTTGAGAAAGTTTTCTAAAATTGTGGCGATGTCACGTTCATCTTCGACGACAAGAACGAGAGCAGAAGACTGGTTCATTGGCTCAAGTATAAGGTTCGATGCAGGTTTCATCCCTTTACCCTAAACGAAAATTCCTAAGATTCTGCTAAGAAAAAGGCTTAACACGATCTTTGCACGCTCTTGTATTTTTCTTAACACTTCTAGCGCAGACTCTAGAGAAAGGTGGCTAGGCCGCCTTTAATCTGTAAAGGAGAAGGATTAAACTTATGTTAGAAGATGTAAAAGTCAATATAAAAGTCAAACTCGCGGCTCTATGGACTGCGTTCATGTTTCTCTACATCTATGTAGATTATTTCGGCTTATATATGCCGGGTCACTTAGACAGTATGCTGGCAGGAAAAATGTGGGTCATTGACATTACACCAGTCATTCTGTTTGCAGCGCTGGCTTCGGTAACAATTCCAGCACTTATGATTTTCCTCACCGTTGCCTTAGTAGCTAAAGTAAATCGCTGGACAAACATAATCGTGGCAGCGGTTTATATCCCTTATTCGTTGTTCAATTTGGCAGGAGAGGCTTGGATGCATATGTATTTTGCTGCTGTTGTAGAAGTCGTTCTCCTTTTACTCATTATCCGTTACGCATGGATGTGGCCTCACCAAGGGGAGAAGTCTAGCTGACCCGTGTTCGCCTGCGAAAAACTTAAAATCGTCCTTTCCGCTTTGGTTCAAGGCTAGGCGGAAGGGAGTGGGGGAATTCCGCCTGCCTCGCCCAGAGAGTTCTGTTCGGAGGTTTTCTAACTGAAACGATTATAGTTATAGCAGGCTAATTTTAAAAAGTTATAGTCTCATTTGTAAATAGCCTGTCAGGCACATCATTTCTTAAAACGAATTTGTGGCTGACCAGATGATACCTGCTATATCTAACCAGATGATACCTGCTATATCTAACCAGATGATACCTGCTATATCTAACCAGATGATACCTGCTATATCTAACCAGATGATACCTGCTATATCTAACCAGATGATACCTGCTATATCTAA
>JAHEBB010000658.1:2336-2791 GCA_024642575.1 Trueperaceae bacterium
CCAGAAAACAAGTTGGCGGTAAGTACCATCCTCAAACTGCCGTAGCATGATGGTACTTATTACCTCTTTACTATCCGGTGGAAGCACGTTTGCCTGCCACTCACCTCTAAGTTGTGCTTGTGTTGGTGCAGATGGGGGTGGGGCTGCGGCAAGACAGCTAACGCTATTTGCAATTATTAAAGTAAACACGGTAAAACGCAGGTGCTAGAAAAAGCCTTTCACTTGGTATCCATTCTACATTTTCAGGGGTTTGTAATATTAATAGCAAACATTTCTATTCATTCGGGTTCGAATACAGTTATGGCAAATTTAAAACAAGTGTTCTGGTAATGTGCCAGAACACCTTTCGACGTTAGAAGCCTTGCAACTGAACCCAGCCACCATAGCCGTCAGACTGGTACCAGGTGTCATTGCTGTAATCAAACCGCAACGGGTAACCATCGGGACTTGTGTAC
>JAHEBB010000659.1 GCA_024642575.1 Trueperaceae bacterium
TCTATTAAACCCTTTAGGATTTAATGCCGTTCCCATCGGAATCCGTATCTGTTTCTACTCGCTCTGCTCGCGTTTATTTCCCTCGGAAATAAACGGAATTGGTATAAGATAACCTATGCGTATTGCCATTATAGGAACCGCCCGCCGTTCGGATTATCTTTATGGACCGATTATCAAAGCCATTCCAGAGCTCGAGCTTGTTAGCGTTTGGGGTCGGAGTGAAGTCTCAGCGAAAGCCCTTGGCGAAAGTTTAGGCGTACCCCATTTTTCCGATATAGACAAATTAATCAAAGAAACTGCGCCAGATATTGCGGTTGTTTCGGTTGCTTATAGTGCCAATGGTGAAGTTGGGCTTATGGCGGTAGAAAGTGGTTTACATGTGCTTCTTGAAACGCCTATTGCCCACAAACTTAGCGAAGCCGATGCCATCATAAAAGCTGCTAAAGAGCGCGGTTTAAAAATAGAAGTAGCTGAGCAGTTTTACCGTAGACCCCTAGAGCAAATCAAACTCAAACTTATTGATTCAGGTCTATTTGGTCGAGTGTACAGCTCATTTAATGATTTTGCTGGGCACGGCTATCACGGTGCGAGCGTCATGCGCAGTTATATTGGCTTTAATGAAAAGCCTGTAAAAGTAACTGGCGCGGTCAAAGACTACGATTTGGCTGCCCATTATTCGCGCATTCGAGATGCGTATGTACCCCGCACAGAAACCCAAGAACACGGCATGATTGAGTTTGAAGGGGGTCAGTTAGGGATATTTCACTGGACAAGTGTGGGCTATGATTCGCCTTTGCGCTGGTGGCGCAGCAGTCGCTTTTTGGCTGAAAAAGGGATGGGTGTCACGACAGGGTTTTACCCAGACTTGCAAGAGCAGTTAAGTTTGCTGGCTCCTGGGGGAGAAGGCTATAGCTTACTTAGGCTCGAGCGCCGCTTTGAGCGCAATGATGGCGGGGCACTTGCCGAAATGGTGGCTCACACGGGCGACCCAGATTTGCCTATAGTAACGTGGCAAAACCCGTTTAAACCTCTTAAAAAAGGTCACGGCATCCAGTGGCATGATGATGAAATTGCCGTTGCCAGTTGCCTGATGAGTCTGGTTGACGCGGTTAAAACCAATACCGAACCCAGTTATGGTGCAGCGCAAGGCAGGCTAGATCAGGAAATTATCCTGGCGATTCGGCAGTCATCTTTAGCAGGCGGTGAGCCTATTCTTTTGCCTTTAGACCCCAATGCGCAGACGCTCTAAGCTTTAAAAGAACCAAAGCTATGAACCAGTGGTTGCCCCAGGCAATCACTGGCCTTTTATTTTTAAATGGGACAAAAACTGCGCGCGTTTCGTCATTCCAGCAAAGGTTGGGACTCTATAGTTTAAAAAAGAGGGCGTATAAGCTGAATTCTTGAAAAGTAAAAACTAATCTACTCATATAATAAAAACTATTAAGCTATTTAAAATAGGATTTATAAGCATTAAAACCCTCTCAAATATGCCTAAAATATAATATTCATGTGATTTAAAATAATAATTAATAACTAATACTATAGTTAAATAAGTTATGAATATATATTTAGATAAATCATCTATTATTCCTCTTGGTGAGCAACTTCAAACTCAGCTTCGCTTTATTATCGATAGAGGAGACTTAGCACCTGAGGCTTTTTTACCAACAGTCAAAGACTTAGCATCACAGTTAGATTTGAATTACAATACGGTTGCTGCTGCCTACAGGGCGCTCGAGCGCGAAGGCTATCTGGTGCAAAACCGCCGAGCTGGCACAAAAGTTTCCCCAACGCCCCCTGTTAAACCCGAACAAGCCCTTTTATCCCAGCTTAGTCAAACCTTCGCCAGTCAACTAACAAAACTAGGCTTAGATATCAATGAAGGTTTAAAACAGGTTTCGGCTCAGGTTTCACACACTCAGGCATTAGCTCAGTTGACGATTGCTGTGTTAGCGAAAACGCCGCTCGAGGCTACGCAGCTAGCAGACAGGCTCGAGCTTTTTTTACCCTCACAGTTTAAATGTATTCCTCTTACTCTTGAGAATTATCAAAGCATGGACTATCACTTTACCTTTATTGACCCAGCGCTGATTCAGCGTTTAACAGCAACTGCCAATATTATTCCGCCGATGGCAGCAAGTCATTACAGCCCTGAGTTTCCTGCGGGAGCCGATTAGAGATGGTTAAAGATGTTAAGCAGCCAGAGTATTTTTTAGATAGTTTTCCTAAAGAAGGCTTTCCTGCTTATGCCTGGGAGCAAAGACCAGATTTGCCCGTTCAGGTTTGGACAACGGAAACTACACACCGTGATGGTCAGCAAGGTGGTTTGCCTTTAAGTTTTGAACAGAGTCTAAAGATTTATGACATCCTTTGTGCTTTTACAGGCAGTAGTGGTGCAATTAGACAAGCTGAGTTTTTTGTTTACCGAGACTCAGATAAGAAGGCGCTAGAAGCTGCGCTCGAGCGCTTTCAAAGTAATGCGCCGATAGAACCTACTACCTGGATTCGTGCCAAGCGTGAAGACGTAAAGCTTATAAAAAGTTTGGGTGTCAAAGAAACCGGCATGCTTGCTTCTGCCTCGGACTATCACAGCTTTCATAAGTTTAAACCAGGAGGGCGTAAGCAGGCAGCCGAAACCTATTTAGAGGCGGTAGACGTAGCGTTCGAGCTGGGCATACGCCCTAGACTTCATTTAGAAGATGCGACCAGAGCCTCCTTAGATTTTATTTTGCCCTTTATTGAGGCTGTTCTTAAAAAGGCTCAAACCTATGACGTAAAGCTCCGCCCCAA
>JAHEBB010000173.1 GCA_024642575.1 Trueperaceae bacterium
TTCATCGATTGGTATGCGCTTTGAAGAGGTACATCGGCGTTTTGTAGACAAAATGCCCACCCGTTATAAACCAGCGGAAAATGCTGGCACCTTATGCGCTCTCGATATGACCTTGGAAGCCGGTAAAACCAAAGACCTTAAACGGATTCAGTGGCAGGAAGAAAATGGTGAAGAATGAGCACAAAGCTAAAGCATGATGAGAGTTTTGAGCAACTTAAACGTGATGTAGATTTTTTGGCAAGTGCGCTAGGAACAATCATCACCGAACTAGAAGGTGAAAAATTTTTTGCGCTGGTAGAACAGGTAAGACTCTTAACCAAAAACTTGCGAAACGCCCCTGACCCAAAGCTCGAGCAAGAGTTAAAAACGCTACTTGGAAATTTGAGTTTGGGTACTGCTGAAAGATTACTAAGGGCGTTTACCGTCTATTTTCAACTTATTAATCTTACAGAAGAAATTCACCGCGTTCGCGTCAATCGGTTGCGCGAAGGTCAGGCGAGTTTAGAAAACCCTCGAGCCGAATCGGTAGCCGCCGCGGTAAAGTCTCTAAAAGATCAGGGCTGGTCCCGTAGTGAAGTCAAACGCTTTATTTCTGAGCTTGATATTCAACCAACACTAACGGCACACCCTACTGAAGTCAAACGCTACACCATTCGCTTAAAGCTCGAGCGTATTGCCTCTGCCTTACGCAAACTCAGTGAATGGGCACTTTCACCCCAAGCCAAAGAAAATCTGCAAGATGAAGTATTTGCAGAAATTTCAACCCTTTGGCAAACCAAAGAACTCTTTAGTAAAAAACCTTCCGTCATTGATGAGGTTAAAAGTGCGCTCTATTATTTTAACCGTTCATTGCTCGAGGCCGTTCCTCGCCTTATGCTCGATATGGAAGGCGCACTAGATGCCTATTACGGTGAAGAGGAAAATGATACCCCTCTCCCCCCTGTACTCAAGTTTCGCTCCTGGATTGGTGGCGACCGTGACGGCAATCCCTTTGTCAGTCCAGAAATTTGCACGGAAACTTACCGACTTCAATCTGACTTGGCACTTGAAACCCATATGAGTGATATGGACGCCACCGTCCAACGCCTGTCTCAATGGGAAGACAGAATCACCTTAAGTAAACAGTTTCGAGATGACCTTGAAGAGCACCTGGCAACTACTCCTGTCACGCGCTTTCCTGAAGAACCTTTTCGGCAAAAAATTGTGCTCATGCATAGTGGTCTAGAAAATGTCAGATCGCAAGCTTTTGGCGAACCCCAAAAGCATGGGGATACACCTTACTCCACAAACGACTATGAAAGCGACCTCCAGCTCATTGAAACCACCCTTCGTAATGGTCAGGGGGAGCGGGCAGCCAAAGCATTTCTAAGGCCCATAAGTTACCGAGCTTCAGCCTTTGGGTTTCAGCTTGCTGCCTTAGATATTAGAGAGCACTCGAGAGCTCATGAAGCAGCGGTAGCCGATTTACTGGCTTACGCCGATGTTTGCCCCAATTATGAAGAACAAGATGAAGAAACCCGGATTAGCCTTCTTAGTAAAGAACTCGCATCTAAGCGCCCCCTTACCCCCCCCGATGTTGATCTTAAAGCTGATACCAAACGCGCTCTAGGGTTTTTACAGGTCTTTAAAGATGCTCAGGCAAAATTTGGGCCAGCAGCAACGGGTAGCTATGTTATTTCAATGACGGAAGGCGTTTCAGACATTCTTGAAGTTTTAGTTTTAGCCAAACAGGCAAACTTTTTTAATCTTGATGTCACCCCTCTTTTTGAAACGCAACAAGATTTAATTAATGCACCTGATATTTTGACCAAGCTTTTTGCTATCCCTGAATACCGTATCCATGTTGATGGTAGAGGCATTCAAGAAGTCATGATTGGCTATAGTGATTCCAATAAGGATGTCGGGTTCCTAACGGCAAATTGGGCGCTTTACGAAGCACAAGAAGGGGTTGCCAAAGTCTGCCGTGATGCTGGCATTCCACTAAGGTTATTTCATGGTCGTGGTACCAGCATTGGGCGCGGAGGGGGGCCAAGTGGTCAAGCAATATTAGCGCAACCTCCAGGTTCATTAAATGGTCGTATGCGAATGACTGAGCAAGGTGAAGCTCTTTCCGATCGCTACGCTGACCCTGATTTAGCCCACCGCCACCTGGAGCAAGTAGCCAATGCCTTTATCCTGTCTTCAGCAAGAGATACCAAAGAACTGCCTAAAGTAGACCCTAATTTTCGCAAAGCAATGGCAAGTGCCGCTGACGCTGCGAAAACCAAATACCGAGACTTTCTGGAAAGCGAAGATTTTTTGGATTTCTATCACACGGTCACTCCTATTGAAGAGTTGAGCCGCCTGAATATAGGCTCGAGGCCCGCACGTCGCAAAGGGGAAAAATCGCTGTCCAATCTTCGCGCTATTCCCTGGGTTTTTTCCTGGACGCAGTGTCGCGCCAATTTACCTGGTTGGTACGGCCTAGGTTCTGGCTTAAGCAAGCTGGACGAAAAAACCTTAAAGCAGATGTATCAAAGTTGGCCGTTTTTCCGCACTGTCATCGATTTTGCACAGATGAGTCTTGCCAAAGCTGACATGGGCATTTTCAAGTCTTATCTCGAGCTCGTTCCCGAGGAATTTGGAAACAGATTCTGGACGCTTATCAAAGACGAATATGATTTGACCATTGCCCAAATTGAAAGGACGACAGGTGGAAAACTTTTAGAAAATGACCCTACCCTTATTAGGGGTATTGATTTACGCAACCCTTATGTTGACCCTATCTCTTATCTGCAAGTAGAACTCATTAGGCGGCTGAGAACCCTGCCTGCTGAAGCTTTAGATAGGTCTGCGCTCGAGGCAGCTGTAATGGTGAGTCTTATTGGCATTTCCGCTGGAATGAGAAATACAGGATAGCGCCAAAATTGACGGTTTTTGCTAGACTAGGATAGATCAGATACAAGTATTTAGGAGACCTATGACTATTCTAGTAAAAAGCTTAAGTTTAGTGCTTATACTCTTTTTTTCAATTGCCTTGGCAACCGTTGGTGATGGCGATAGAGCCTATGACCTGGGTAACTATAGTGAAGCAATTTCTCAATACAAAGCTGCCTTTGAGCAGCGCAGCGATAATGTCGAAGCGCTCTATAAACTAGCCAAGGCAACCACTTTACTGGCAGGTACAAAAACGGGGAAAGAGGCCGAAACCCTTTTTGCCGAGGCCGCTGGTTATGCAAGGCAGGCTATTGCGCTAAACCCAAACGAACCTGAAGCTCATATGGAGCTCGCTCGAGCTTTAGGGCGACTGGCCCAGTTCAAAGGCATTTTAGAATCCCTCGGTCTTGCCGGCGAGGTAAAGTCTTCTTTGGAAAAAGCGCTCGAGCTTAAGCCCAATCACGGTGGAGCCCTGCACGCGCTTGCCCTGTGGAATTTGGAGGTTCCTTGGATTGCTGGTGGCCGTAGTGGTGAAGTTAAAACACTTTTTGAGAAATCAATTGCCGCCGAACCAGATTCCATAACACACTACACTGATTTTGGCGAAGCACTCATTAAACTAGGTGATAAAGAGGCAGCTAAAGTGCAACTTGAGAAGGCTATAAGCTTATCTGCGCGAAATTTTGGCGATCAAGAGGCCATTGATAAGGCCGAAGATTTATTAAGAGGGCTTTAAACTGGAACCTTAATAAAGCGTAGTAAAGTACCTACAGGACAGTATTTTTACTGCTATACAAGAAACCTTAATAAATGTGGATTATGAGAATTTTTGGCAATTCTGAAGGTTTCTTTAATTTTTTAGTATTGCTCTTAGGACTTTTTTAGCTAAACTTAATTTGTGATTACGCTTAATCCAAACGATTCCTTCATACGAGGGCAAAAGCTATGATAGATCTCCTTTTTTGGTTCCTTGTTAGTCAAACGATGGCAGGTCTACCCGATATGTACCCTGGTACTGAAGTGCGCGTCGTTTCGATGGACTTAATCACAATCTATGCGAGCGCAAGTGTCGAAGATAACGAGCTGATCCTAAGGGGTAGATTTACACCTAATGCAGAGGTAAGACTACTCATTTTGCAACCTGATGCAAATGCACAGGAAACTATTGAGGCTCTCGGAAACAAAGCTTTGCATGCTCGCATAAGTCCCGAAGGAGATGACATTTTGCTGCAATTCGCAGAACTTGATGGCCCTTTGTCTTTTAAACAGTGGTTGGGGGAAGAGCGTCACATCAGGCTAAAACTTAATCCAAGTGATGATGAATAAGGCAGGTATAAAAATGGATAAAAAACACATTTTAATAATTGAAGATGATTTAGATATAAGCCGTTTACTCAGGCTCGAGCTTGAAGAGTCAGGGTTTGATGTTACCCACTGTGACAACGGAATGCGCGGTCTCTCGGCAGCGAGAGAAGTAAACCCCGATCTGGTTGTTCTTGATCTAGGTCTACCTGACCTGAATGGTGCTGAAATTGCTCGTAGGTTACGAAAAACAACGGAAACCCCTATTGTCATTTTAACGGCAAAGGATGATGTCAGTACCAAGGTTGAAATGCTTAATTCGGGGGCAGATGATTATCTCGCAAAACCCTTTCATGCTGACGAGCTTATTGCCCGCATCAATGTACAACTAAGGCGGCGGACTATTGGTTCCACGCAAAGTGTTGGGCCAATGACAATCGATCCTACCAGAAGGCAAGTTTTTTGGGATGAATCTGAAGTTAAACTTTCACCTAGAGAATTCGAGCTACTCATTTATCTCTGCAATCAACCTGGTCGTGTCTATAGCCGTGAGGACATTGAAAAGAATGTTTGGGGCGATGAATTACCTCCATCAAGCAATGTTGTCGATGTTCATATCGCCAATATTCGGGGAAAACTTAGAGATGCCGGTGGTTATGGCATGATTCGCACGGTTCGCGGCATTGGTTACGCCATAAAAGGATGACCTAAGGTCATCCTTTTATTCGTTTAGATAGGTTTTAGCCAAAGTTGGTATTGACCAAACCTTAAAAGTGCGATCATTAGCCTTTTAAATAAATTTGCACCTAATTCTAGAATTTAAAATCACAAGGACTGCTTTCCCCATGCCTATGACGCCTCAATATGGCTAAACTGTTAAAGTCTTTCTCCAAGGTTATGACCTAAGGCTATGAAATTTGGGGCATTTAGGTTTTCTAAGGCACAGACCAAAGAACCTTACCGAATAAATCGGGGAGGCTTACCTTTAAGATGGCGCGTTGCTGCTCTAACTGCCTTTAGTATTGCCTTGTTAGGAATTATTTCTGCCATTACGGCTTATGCAGCTGTCCGCTCGAGCCTCATGGAAGATTTAAGGTCTGCCTTAAGGCGAGATGCTGGCAATGTTGCAGCCTATTATAGTGGGCAAGCTGACGCCCAAAACTTTGATCCAGAAACACCTACAGGCACCCTCATCATTCAGATCTACGATGTTAATGGCTTGTTGCTGGTCGCATCGGATTCAGTTTACGAATTAGCTGCAAATACCATTCCCCAACAAGTCGTACTCAGCACGCTCGAGACCTCTCAGGAATGGCAAGGTAAATTAAACAGTCAAAATGTCCTTGCATCACTGGCCATTTTTAACCGAGGCGTGGTAGCTGTTATTAGTAACACTGGTTCCATAGAGCGCTCCTTAAAACGAATTGCCCAAAGACTTCTGCTTATGACCCTTATTCTTATTGTTGTCAGTGCATTGGCAGGCTATCTGGTTGCTTTAATTGCCATGAGACCCATTACTACTTTGGCAAGTTTGGCTGAAACATTAGGCCCTGAAAAGCTCGAGCCCATCGAATACATTGGCCCCAATGATGAAGTAGGGCAGCTCACAAGCGTTGTCAATGACCTTTTGACGCGCCTCAGATATTCTATGGACGCACAACGAAGTTTCCTTGCAGAAACCAGTCATGAGCTTCGTACACCTTTAACCAGTTTGCAAGGTTTTTTAGAACGTGCGTCCAGAAAAGCTCCCCCTTCCGTGAAACGCGATCTCGAAGATGCTCGGCGCATCTCCCAAACCATGTCACGTTTAGTGGCTGATTTACTCCAGCTTTCTCGTGGCGAATTGATTCGGGAAATGGTACCTCATTTGCTTGACCCTATGGAAGATATTTTGATGCCTGTTGCCGAAGAATACCCAGGTATTGGTTTGAAGGGCGAAGTAGGCGAAACGCTGGTTGGTGACCCTGAAAGATTGCGCCAACTTATACGCAACCTGGTAAGCAATGCGGTACGTATTACTGATGATGCAAAAGAAGTTGAGCTAAGTTTTTATTATGAAGATGATAGGGCTATTTTAGAAGTAAAGGATAATGGGCCAGGTATCCCTCAAGAGCTTCAAGCAAAAATTTTTGACAAGTTTTATAAAGGGCCAGGTGGCGGTGCTGGTTTGGGTCTAGCCATTGCTAAACAAATAGCTGAGGCGCATAGCGGAGAGCTGATACTTGACCAAAAAGTGACGAATGGCGCTAGCTTTAAGCTCAAACTGCCTATAATGGAAGAACCAGAAGACGAAATGGTGCCAGCTTAACGCCAACCAACTGTTTTCTAATAGTAAGGTATATCAGATGCGAATTCTTCTACTTATTCTTTTTCTCATAGTCTCTTTTGGGCAAGCCCAAGAGGAGTTCCAAGCGCTTGCAGGTCCTTATTTGGTAGCCAGTATCATAGATGCCCAAACGCTCGAGCTTTCAAACGGTGAAACGATGACGCAAGTAGAATTACTTGGCATACTTACCCCTTCAACCAATAAGCCTCCATGCGCTCTTTACC
The DNA here is from genome assembly GCA_024642575.1 of Trueperaceae bacterium. Lineage (GTDB taxonomy): Bacteria > Deinococcota > Deinococci > Deinococcales > Trueperaceae > JAHEBB01. The sequence continues at coordinate 6,769 of JAHEBB010000173.1, forward strand.
AAACCAAGGCCCTTGACTTTACCAGCGGCCTTCTTCAAAAAGAAGTCTGGCTCGAGTTTGATATGGCTGAGCATGAGGATACGCAAACGCTATATGCCTATGTGTATCTAGCTGATGATAAGGGAAATTGGGTCTATGAGCCCAAACATTTTGTCCAAATTAATGAGCAGCTGTTACTCCAAGGACTAGCCGAACCCTATTTTGCTGATGCAGCCATGCGCTATGAAGATAAATATCTTTTAGCGACAATAGAAGCCAGAAAACAAGGTTTAGGAATTTGGTCAAGCGCTGAGGCACCCCTTGACTGTACCAGTAATTAGCGAAGAATTTTTAGATGTCTTTTTCCCTTTTAGAGTCTGGGCAAGGTAACCCCTGTTTGACCCTGATATTTTCCCTTACGATCTCTATAGGTTACTTCAGGTTTATCTCCTTGAAAAAATAAGAGTTGCACAATGCCTTCATTGGCATAAACTTTTGCGGGTAAAGGGGTCGTGTTAGAAAGTTCCAAGGTCACATGTCCTTCCCAACCAGGCTCGAGCGGCGTGACGTTAGCCACAATGCCACACCTGGCATAACTCGACTTTCCAAGGGCGATAACCATGACATCTTCAGGGATACGCATATACTCAACAGAGCGCGTTAAAACAAATGAATTGGGGGGAATAATACATTCATTACCTTCAAACTCAATCAGGCTATTGGTGTCAAATGATTTAGGGTCAACGATTGTGTTAAACGCGTTGACAAAAATACGCCATTCGGGCGCAGCTCTAAGATCATAGCCAAAGCTGGATAAACCATAACTAATAATCCCTGCGTTGTTTGAAGTACGAATTAATCTGTCTTCAAAAGGCTCAATCATGCCCTTTTGTGCTTCTTCTCTAATCCACCAATCGGGTTTAATACTCATAGGTGTTAGTTTAACAATCTTTAAGCACACTTAGTACGCCAAACAAGTCAAAGTTCCACTACAAGTCAAAGTTCCACTACAAGTCAAATAAATTGTGCAGGCAAGCTGTGCTAGTCTTCCTGAATTTGTCTGAGAGGAGCTCAGCGATGCCCTTCTGAACTAATAAATAGGTAAAAAGATCTTTTCATGCCGACAGGCACATAAACCTTTGATGAACTCAAACTCGCGTGAACCCTTATTTCAAGACCAAAGTGAAAATGATTATCGTTGCTAGCTCGAGTGCCTAAACCAAAGACGCTTTAAGTAAACGTTCTGGTATAAACTAGGCAAACGTGAGTCTTGAGTATAGTAAAGCCCGACAACGCGCCCTTTGTGCCGCTGCCCTATTAGCATCTGGACAGCCTTTAAATCCTAAAGATCTTAAAAAAGCGCTGGGAGATATTTCTCATGAAACTCTCCAGGCTATTATCAGCGATTTAAAACAAACACTTTCGCAAAATTCTTTAGGTTTGATTGTTGAGGAGGTTGCAGGTGGCTACCGATTGGTCGTAGAACCTAGTCTTATTCCTGATCTTTCAGATCTTTTATCGCCACCTCCCTTACCTAGACTTTCAAGCGCGGCGCTCGAGACGTTGGCTTTGATTGCTTATAAGCAACCTGTAACTAGGGGTGAGCTCGAGGCTGCACGAGGTGCGTCTTGTGCTTCAACGATAGATACCTTGCAAGAACGTGAGCTGATTAAGGTAGTAGGACGGAAAGACGTCATTGGCAAACCTTTACTTTTTGCAACAACTGAAAAATTCTTACTCGAGTTTGGTCTTAATTCTCTTGACGATCTCCCACCTTTAGAAGATAAGCCCAACGAATTTCTTAGAGGTTAAAAATAAGCCAGCAAACTCCCCTTGCCTAACTTTTCCGAATCAAAATCGAATTACAATGGGCTATTCAGATAAGCATGTAAATCTATCTTAGATGTACGCGTTTATTTTTGAATATTCTTTCAAAAGGGGCATACTGCATAGTAAACAACCCCATCTAAACGAGGTGGCTTTCCAAGACGTCATTCGGGCAAATTCTAAAAACAAAGAAGACTGGAAAAGCCAAACAGACATTACCTCCGTCAAAGACGGTAGGTTTCCACGGAGAACTAAAGACTTAACCCAAAAAACCATCGGGGTTTTGGACTGCTCGCATTACCAAAAAAATACTTAACAATTGCTTATGTATGACATTATTACAACAAGTAAAAATGCTCCCGCAAATATAGGGAATGGAAAAAGTTTTAAGAGAATGCCGAGACAAACGTCTCTTATAGCAGATTTATTCAAAACTTGATGTACATTCGTCACAGAAGCTTTAATGGTTGGAGCGTAGTGTAGCCTCGGGTCTTTAGTGTCTAGGAAGAAGGAGCAGAATTACTCATAACAATCACGTATAAAGCTCATGTTCAGCAGCTAGCCTGATAACTAGGTCTTTCGTTGTAGTTGAGAATTTGGAGGTCTTATGAAAAAGTCCTATGGTATTTTTATTGTTTTTTTACTTCTATTAATTTCCGCTTGTTCAAATCAGGTTGCTCCAGAACCAGTACAAACATCTTGGTCAGAAGAGGATTTAACTGCTTTTGTATCAACAATGGGTCAGGATGTTAGTTCGCTCATCGGTCAGGGAGCTGCAGGATTAAAAGTCTTAAATGCTGTTCCGAAAAACTCACCTGTTCAAGGGTTATCGGTTTTATCTTCAATTTCAACCTTAAGCAGCCCTGAGGCACTATTAAATGACCTTAGCCAGCTTTCCTTTTTACAACCTTTGGCTGGTGCAGCAGATAATAGGTTACCTCGAGGCGAGTACCAGTACCAAGAGGCAACAGGAAACTGGGAGCTCAAATCTAATTCAGATGATCTAATACTTATTTTTTCAATTTTGAATGCCAATTTTAGCAAGTCAACAGCTAAAATCGTTTTTAACTGGGATGCAAAAGCTCCTACTATCAAGGTCATGTCAGCGGGTGGAAGTACCGAAGTACCTACAGACATGACGATTTTCGCTAAGGTGGATGGCGTTTTGGTTGGAAATGTAACTATTGCTGCTGGCTGGTATCAGAGCAGTTGCGGTTACCGAACGCTCGAGCCTGAAAGCCTAAAATTATCGGGCAAACTTAATGGCAATGAAACTGATAGTCTGGCCTTCGCTCTTAACTTAAGCACCCAAACCTCAGGAAACGCAACAACCGCTCACCTCGATGCCTCGGTAAAACTCACCGTTGGTGAAGATTTTGCCAAACTTAGTTTTGACAGCAAGTTAAATACAACCATCACTCGTGACAGCAACTGCTATTTAACCGATTTAAAATTAAATAGTGGCGATCTGGCAGCTCAACTCGAGACCAAGATTCAAGGTGAAGAACATAGTTTAGGTATTAAATTTGGTTTTGATAATCCTGTCCTTGATAATTCAACAGGTGCTTATTCTTTAGACATTCTCAATGGTCTTGTTACCGCTGATGGTCAAACTGTAGTGAGTTTTTCAGGAAAACTTGACGATAGCAATGCTAACGGTATTCCTGGAGAAAACATTCTCATCCAATTTGATGACGGCTCGAGCAC
>JAHEBB010000660.1 GCA_024642575.1 Trueperaceae bacterium
TTGGTTAAAGCGCTCGAGCCTGAATCAACATCTGGTGCTACCAAGGTTTCTAGCTAGTATTGGTAAAAATCACTATCTCGTTTCGTTTCTAAAGCAAAGCTGACAAAATTCATGTTAAATTTAGCCATGTGTGAGAAACTTCACACTATTTAAAGGAGGAAGCCGTGTTAAAAAAATTGTTTTCTGTTTTAGTGATTGCTGCTTTTTTACTAACAGCAAATGCTCAAGACCTACTCAAAGTACGTGTCGGGTTTAACCCCACGCAAAATTCAGATACGCTTTCCGTAACCGCCCAAGCCATTGCTGACTATCTAGAAAACTCATTTGCCGGACAAATCGAAGTCGAAGTTTTCTTACCAACCGAGTACCGTGGCCTCATCGAAGCCATGAGAAGCGGCAACCTTGATTTTGCCTTTTTTCCGCCCGACGGTTACGTTATTGCCCAAAAAGAAGCCAATGCTCAGGTTCTTTTAAAGTCTGTGCGTTTTGGCAATCCTTTTTACTGGAGCGCCATTATTGTTCGTAAAGATAGTGGCATCACCTCTATCGCTGGCCTCGAAGATAAAAGCATGGCCTGGGTTGACCCTAACTCTGCTGCTGGTTATGTTTTCCCTCGCTCAGAAATTATTTTAGCAGGCATTGACCCTGATAGCTTCTTTTCTAACCAGACCTTTGCTGGTGCTCATGACGCTGCCGTTCTTTCAGTATTAAACGGTTCGGTTGACGCAGCAGCTACTTTTGCCAACGACGACCAAAACATTTCAGGTGCCTGGACCCAGTTTCTTGATGCTGACCAAGCTGCCCAGCTTACCTCCATCTTTTATTCTCGCCCCATTCCTGGTGATACCTTTAGTGTGTCTAGAGAATTTGCCGATGCTTACCCTGCTTTAACCTTGCAAATTGCAGCCTCGATTGCCAGCATTCCCCAAGGAACTTTGCTTACTGACCTTTACCGCATTGATAAAATGGTCTTAGCCGATAGCAGCGACTACAACGTTGTTCGTGAGGCCAGAGCTGTTCTTGGTTTAGACGAGTAAGTAATACAGATAATCAGCAAAAAGTGGAAAGGACAAAGGCTTTTCACTTTTTGCTTTTTACTTTCCCTTCATTATGATTTCAGTCAAACATTTATCTAAAACCTTTCCAGATGGAACTAAGGCGCTAAAAGACATTAACGTTGACATTCCTGATGGAGATTTTATTGCCATTATTGGTTTATCAGGTGCAGGGAAATCCACCTTTTTGCGCTGCCTTAACCGTCTTAACACTGCCACCGAAGGTCAGATTATGGTTAATGGGCAAGATGTCGTTGCCTTACGGGGCCGCGGCTTGCAAACCTATCGCCGCACGGTGGGTTTTATTTTTCAACAATTTAATCTTGTGACACGTTTATCAGTCATCGATAATGTCTTAACAGGCAGACTAGGCTATCACCCTACCTGGAAAGGCATGCTTGGGCTCTACAGTGATAAAGATAAAGCCCTTGCCCAAACCAATATTAAAAAAGTAGGGCTCGAGGAAAAAGAGTTTACCCGCGTTGACTCACTCTCAGGGGGTCAACAGCAACGTGTCGCTATTGCTAGAGCCATGACTCAAGAACCTAAGCTTATTTTGGCAGATGAGCCTATGGCAAGCCTTGACCCACGCTTATCCGATGTTATTTTAGGGCTTTTGAAAGATTACAATGAGGAAAAAGGCGTTACGGTCTTGGTGAACATCCACGTGCTCGAGCTTGCCAAACGTTATGCAAAACGCGTACTGGCTTTTAATAAAGGCGAACTTGTTTTTGATGGCCCTGTTTCAGCTCTGGATAATGCTCTTGAAGAAGAAATCTATTCGGGTTCTCTGGAGGCGCTGTAATGCTTCTTTATAGCCTTCTAGGTGCCGCTATTGCTATTTTAACAGGCTTAGCCAATAGCTCACAGCGCAGGTTGGTCGTTGCTGCAAGTATTACTTTAATTATCGCATTCTTTGCCTTTCCCTTTAGCGAAGCAGTGGGTGCGCTTAGTCGCCATACCATAAGCCCAACACCTTTTGGCTTATTCCTCGTTTACCCGAGTCTTTTACTCATTTTGCTTGTAGCTATCCTGACCCTTAGCCTTTACAAGCAAAATCAAAAGCTGCTTGGGGGTGTGAGCGCGGGTGCTGGATTAATTACCTTAGCTATCTGCCTATTCTGGTTAAACCAAGCTGCCAGTATCGTCAGCAAGCAAGCTCTCTATGGGCTTATGGAAGCCCTGACAGGGCTATTATTTTTTGTTCTTGTTGCAGGTCTCAGTTGGTCAAATCAGAGGCTTCGTTGGCCCATGTTTATTCTGGCAATCACCTTAGGATTAGGAAGCTTTTTTTGGCTTAACTCGAGCGCTGGGCACCGTATTTTGCCTGAAGCAGAAGGCTATTACAAGTTTTTCAAACCAACCGCCCCTAATACCGAGACAGAAATCATTCAAACTTTTAATGATGGTTTAGAGGCGCTGAATAAACAACGTCAGGGTTTAGGCTTGCTACCGCTCGAGCCCCTAAGTAGTATCAGTGACTTACAAGAAAACCGCTTACCCAGAGAAGCTGCCGATGATGAAACAGGTCCAGGTCTAAGACTTTTGCGTCCTGCTGTTACAGGCTACGGTAGCCCGCTGATCTTTTTTATGGCAGGCATGCTGTTGGGTGCTGGGGGCATGCTGATAGCCAGAAAACCGCTTAATGCAAGCAATGACTTTAGTCTAGGCCTCATGTTGGCACTCGTTGTTGCAGCGCTAGTACCTGCATTTGCTTCAACGGA
>JAHEBB010000174.1 GCA_024642575.1 Trueperaceae bacterium
GGGAGCAAAGGGATTTGGTTTGAAGGGGGTCATAGGTATCATCTCTCTAGGATTGTTTAGGCGTGCCGTAGCAAATCAGACGCCATCATAAGCATTCTTTACTGGGCTTGCCAGAGCCATTCGCGTAACGTTAGGCCTGAGTCTTTGAGCGCCCTTGCCTTATCCTTGCCGATATAGCGGTAGTGCCAGGGTTCATAGATATAACAGGTGATATCTTGTTTGCCCTTGGGGTAACTCATAACAAAGCCAAACTCCCAGGCATGTTCAGACATCCAGGCTCCCTCAGGGGTTTTTGCCCAATCCTCTAAATCCCAGGCAGCAGGGCCAGCTGCGCTTTTAAAATCGAGGGCTGTACCTAACTGATGCTCTGAGTGCCCCGCTCGAGCGCTGCTTACCAGAGCTGCGTCATAACCATCTTGGTTTACCCAATACTGAAAGGTTTCTTCCTGATAGCTGTAACTACGAAAGGCAGATTGAACCTCAAGATAAATGCCCTTAGTTTTTGCTGCGTTATTTAGTGACGTTAAATCATTAAGAATGATGTGACGAACTTCTTTATCGCTGCCAAACCCCGCTTCAGTGACCTTAACCAGATCATTGGGCTGATAACTAGGGCCAAGTTTATAAAGGGTATCAAGCAGGCTAATGGACCAGTCAGTAAGCTCCTGATAGTAGCTAGGAATGTCGTCATAACGGCAACTGGGTAAGGGGGACTGCGCCAAACCAAGGGAGCTAAGCAAAAGAAAAGGGAACAATTTAGTGCGAAAAAACATGCCTGCCTAGTCTAAACAGGCTTTGCTGGAAATAAAGCTGCGTAGCTAACTATTGCTTAAACCTTCTCTTAAATACCTCAATAGGTTAAGGAAGATTAGCGTTAGCTTTTATGGGTTCAGAAAAAGTCAGAGCGCGGCATAAAAGGAATTTTGCCAGCAGCAAGCGAAGCCAAGGCTCGAGCCGCACCTAAACTTCCCTCAAAAAGCCCGAACTGCTGGGCGGACTCAGCACTCGTACTACCCGAAATGAGTAGGCTTAGGGTTTGTATGGGCAGGCTAATATCTGGGCTTGACTGGCTGTCTGAAACCGACACCGTTCCCTGATCCATACTGACCTGAAAGCGCTGATGATTCCAGGGGCAAAAGCTGTCGCTAACCTCTAAAGTAAAAGAGATATCTCTTAGGCTTATAAGCGGCTCGAGCGCACCTTTGACATCAATGATGCGTGCCTGAAACGCTCCTGAAGGTGTAGGGAAGGTAGAAGTATAATCCCAGGAAAGCGGGTCATTGGCAGGAAGATGAAGCTCGAGCTGATCTGCCTGACCTTGAAACCCTGCTAAAAATTGCAGCAAATTGCGCCTTCCCGCAGGCGAAGTAAAGGCATAATCTTGTACCATCAGCCGATTAGGTTTGTCCTTACTGCCATATTCAAAATCAAAAATGCAGTAGGCGTCTTTGAGTAAATAAACTTTACGTTCTCGGCTCTCCCAAAACGCTTTCAGGATACGTTTCCAACTTTCTCGCCCTGAATGGTTTCTGACAAAACTAAACTGATAATGCCTGGCCCAGTCATTATAAATAGGCTCCAAGGCTGATAAGTCATCTTTAAAAAGTCGCTCTGCACTTACTTTTTGGGCGGCAGGTAGTTTGCTTATAGGTAAAGATAAATACGCGCCATTGGCGATACTTTGAAACCCATATTTGGCATAGTAGCTAACATCAAAAGCATATAGGGCTGCCCAAGGGGTTTTTTCAAGGTAAAGACGCTCGAGCCCTTCTTGAAGTAGCAATCTGATATGTCCCTGACGCCTAAACTCAGGTGCACTCATAACCCCTGCAATACCAGCAAAGGACAGCTCTTGCCCTGAAAAGTTCATGCTAAAGGGATAAAAAACGACGGTGCTGGCTAACTGGTCTTGCGCAAAATAGCCATAGGTATAGGGCAGTCTTTGCCGCTGCGCGTCAATGATTTCGGGGCTATTAGCATCTAGTTGCTGAAAAAAGCCAACTTCTCGAAGCTTAAAAAGTTGCTCATTATCTGCTTCGGTCAGTTTACGAATCATGAAACAAAAGGCAGGTGCATATTGCGCTCAACATTGGTTTTTAGCACCATCGTGGTTTGTGTGCGCTCAACACCATCTAACACAAAAAGACGGTCTAAAAAAGCATCAAGTTCTTCTGGGCTAGCCACACGCACTTTGGCAAAATAGCTGTAATTTCCGGCGACGGCATGAAGTTCTTCAATTTCAGGTTGATTGCGTAAATTTTCTACCAGATTGGCAGCAGGGTTACGGGGTTGCGGGATGATGGCAACATAGGCGCAAATGGGTAAACCTAAAACATCAGGGTCAAAGACCGCACGGTAGCCTTTAATGACACCCGATTGCTCGAGCTTACGAATACGCTCGCCAATTGCTGGCGCTGACAGCCCAACATCCTTGGCAATTTGAGCATGACTGGCTCTGCCATCCTTGCGCAGAATCATAAGTATTTTTTGGTCAACAGTATCAAACACGCTTAATTGTACTACGAAATGAAAGCGAAATGCGAAAATAACTTTGGATTTTTAGGTTTAACTTTTTGGAGACGCTATTTGCTTTGTGCCTAAACGTTAAATTATAAATGATTTTAATTCATCGAATAAGGGTTTAGACGATGTCGCCAAACAAATCTTTTTTACTTCATCAAAATAGGCAAGCCCACCTGCTTCTTTAACTAAAACGAGACCCGCAGCAACGTCCCAGGGGCTTTGACTAAAGCCCATAAAAGCGTCAATTTTTCCTTCGGCTAAGAGGGCCAGCTCGAGTGCGGTACTTCCCATTCGTCTTAGGGTTTGACAGCCAGCCAGCACTTTTGTCCAGACGGAACTTGCGAGTTTTACATCTTCAGGTAGAGAACCAAAACTCATGGTGACAAATGAAGTCAAAAGCTCTTGAGACTCACTCACTTTTATTGTCTTAGCATTTTTAAAAGCTCCAGCCCCTTTTTGAGCAGAGTAGGCATCTTTTAGAGATGGGTTCATAATGACACCGACTTCACCCATGCCATCTTTTTCTAGCCCAATACTAATTGAGTAGTGCGGCACGCCTCTGGCAAAATTGCTGGTTCCGTCAATGGGGTCAAGAATCCAGCGATAAGGACTCTCGCCAACCTGTCCACCTTCTTCACCCAAAATGCTGTGCTCAGGAAATTCGCGGCTCAAAATCTCTCTAATGCAAGCTTCTGAGGCAAGATCAAACTGCGTAACAATGTCGCGGTGGCTGGTTTTGCTTTTAATACGAAGCTCAGTGGTATCACTTTCATTTAAAAGCCTCATGGCAGCGTGACCTGCCTCGAGCGCGGTTCTTAGAAAATCAGACATAGGTCTTAGTCTAAGCCTTGTTTAGGGGTTTTCTGTCATCTTGGGCTGCGGTTAGAGGGTCAGGTTTGGTATTCTTTGCCGCATGATGTTTGCCCACGAAATTGCTGAACAGGTTCGAACTGGAAAACGGAGCGCTCGAGCGGTCATTGAAGAATCTCTTGCAAGAGCCGATGCAGTTCAAGCCGAATTAAATGCCTTTATTAGCATTCCTAGAGCTGCGGCACTTGCTGCGGCTGATGCTATCGATAAGAAAATTGCCAATGGGGAAGACCCAGGCGTACTTGCGGGCGTGCCTGTGGTCGTCAAAGATAATATTTGTACCAAAGGCATAAGAACCACAGCAGGGTCAAAAAGCTTAGAGCATTTTGTGCCTCCCTACAACGCAACTGTCATTGAGCGCTTGCAAGCTGCTGGCGCGGTTGTGGTGGCAAAAGCCAATCTTGATGAATTTGGCATGGGCTCGAGCAATGAAAATAGCGCTTATGGCCCCGCTCGTAATCCTTGGGATGCTAGCCGTGTACCGGGCGGTTCGTCGGGTGGGTCAGCCGTTGCCGTTTCTTCTGGAGTTGCGCCCATTGCACTTGGTACCGATACAGGTGGTTCCGTGCGGCAGCCGGCGGCATTTAATGGCATTATTGGGTATAAGCCCACTTATGGTCGCTTGTCGCGTTATGGCGTGATTGCCTTTGCCAGCTCACTTGACCAAGTCGGTGTATTAGCAAGAAGCAGCAAAGACATTGCCTTAGTCATGGACGTTATGGCAGGTCATGACGAGCATGATGCGACCAGCATCCCTGAAGACAAGCCGCAGTTTTTAGCAAGTTTGAATGCTGCTGATTTGGCAGGCATCAAGATTGGTCTGGTAACTGAACTTTCGGGTGAGGGCAATACTGAAGGTGTATTAGCTGCCATTAGTCGAACCAAAGACCTGCTTAGTCGTTTAGGCGCTCAAGTTGGCGAAGTTTCTTTGCCCAATGCGCCTTATGGCATTGCAACTTACTATCTGGTGGCACCCGCGGAAGCCAGTGCCAATTTAGCGCGCTATGACGGTATGGTTTACAGCACACGTATTGGTGAAAATGCCCTTGGGCAAGCTGAAGTGATGATGAAAAGTCGGGGCGCCACGCTTGGCCCTGAAGTGCGCAGGCGCATTCTAATGGGAACCTATGCACTCTCTTCAGGCTACTACGATGCCTATTACGGCAAAGCCTTAAAGGTTCGCCGACTTATTGCCAATGATTTAGAAAAAGCCTTTTCAGAGTTTGATTTTGTCCTTACGCCCACGACACCAACAGCTGCTTATAAGCTTGGTGAAAAAAGTTCTGACCCTCTAGCTATGTATCTTGATGATATTGATACGGTCTTAGCGAATTTGGCAGGTATTGCTGCAGTAAGCGTGCCTGCGGGTAAGGCTGAAGAGGGTATGCCTTGTGGTGTGCAGTTTTTAGCGCCTGCGATGCAGGATGAAAAGCTGATACGTTTGCTTAGTGCGCTCGAGCTTGCCCAAGGCGAAACCTTTGCCCCTTTATCCCCGTTTAAAGGCTAAAGTTGCAGCTTAAATTTGGGTTTAAATATTGATGATATAAAGATATTACTAGCGCTCGAGCTGATAAAGCTTAGTGATTTTGCCTAGACGAAACTTGTGTAATATGTTTAGCTTCTTAAACCCTAAAACGACACTTTAGTTAAAAGTGTCGATAAATTGTTATACCTTTATTCAATTTAAGTAAGAAATGGGAAAGTGCCAGAAGTGTAATATTTTTCACAGTGGGGTTGCTACATGCTTACTGTCATCCCTTCGTCGCGTAGCAAAAGTGCGAAAGGAATCGCAATGGCACTAAATCTTGTGAATCTCGTTAAAGACCAGCTCGGAAAAGATGTTGTGGGACAATTTAGTTCGATTCTTGGTGAATCACCTGAAAAAACTCAGGCCACGGTAGAGGGTGCTGTGCCAGCTATGCTTGGCAGTCTTGTCAATCTGGGTAGCAGCTCAAAAGGGGCAACTAACCTATTAAGTAGTCTGAATACGGTTGATGATAACCTGCTTGGAAATTTTGCCGGCATGCTTGGCAAAGGGCAGTCCAGTAATTTGCTTAGTAGCGGCACTTCGTTAATGACCAACTTGCTGGGTGCTGGTGACCTGGGCAAACTTGCTGGGGTGCTATCAGGTTTTGGTGGTATTGGTAAATCATCTGCTAACTCCCTGCTGGGTATGCTAGCACCCTTAATCTTAGGGGTGCTAAAGCGCCAGGTTATGGGTAGTGGGGGTTTAAATGCCGGTAATCTTATGGGGCTGTTGTCAGGGCAAAAAGCTGCTATTTCACAGGCTATGCCTGCTGCTCTAAATAGCCAACTTGGGAGTGCAGGTCTGGGTGGTCTAGTAGGAATGCTTGGTGGTAGTGCTGATGCTGCCATGGATGCTGGCAAGCAAGCCGCCGCAAAACTTGGCTCTGCGGCCTCGAGCGCTGCGAATACCACAAAAGCGGCTGCATCTGGGGCTGTAAAGTCTGGTCAGGCCGCTGTAAATACAGCGGGTAAGGCTGCCATAAGCACCGCTGCCGCTGGCAATTCAATGATGCGCTGGCTCATTCCCCTTATCATTGCTGCTGTCTTGGTCTGGTTAGCTTTTACCTTATTTGGTAATCGCGCCAAAAATGCCGTTTCAGACGCTGCTAATACTGCGCAACAAGCTGCAGGTGCGGTAGCAGATACCGCTCAAAATGCTGCAAATACGGCTGCAAATGCAGCTGGCGATGCGGTAAATGCTGCTACTGAAACGGCAACTAATGCTGCGACCGCGGCAACTGCCGCAGTTGCTGGTATGAGCGAAGCGTTAAAAAGTGCTGTAGTTGGTGACATTAATGTAGGTCAGGGGTTAACCGATGTCTTTGCTTCATCAACAGATATTTTGAACGGTATTACTGATGAAGCTTCAGCGCAAGCTGCCCTTCCTAAATTGACGGATTTAAATACCAAACTTGAAGGTTTCACGGGCATCCTTGACAAGCTGCCAGCCGAAGCGCGTAGTGCAGTCTCGAGCGCGGCGACTGAAGGTAGTACGGCAATGCAAGGCATCCTTAGCAAAGTTAATGCCATTCCAGGGGTTGAAGGCATACTTAAACAAGTTATGGATACCATCATGGCAACCCTTGCTAAATTTACTAGCTAGCGCTTAGTGCCTTCTCTTAAACCGCACCTGAAAAAGGTGCGGTTTTTTTATTTAGTGCCTAGGGTTTTGCCAACGCTGTAAGGCATAGGTTCTGGCATCCTTGACCAGATTGGGTAACGTTTCAAACACATAATTACTTGCAGCCTTTTTAATTGCCTCCGATAAGGTGGGGTAAGGAAACACCAGATTGGCAAGTTTGTAGAGGCTTGCCCCGCCATTTACGGCATGGGTGAGAAGGGGAATCATTTCGCCTGCACTTGGCGCAACAATAGTTGCAGACAAGACGCGACCCGTGAGCGCCATAGCATGAATGAGGACAAAGCCATCCTCTAAAAAGCTGGTATAGCCTCGGTCAGTAGCCTTTAAATCATACTGGAAGGTTTTTATGAGATCAGATTTGTAGCGTTTTTTAAGAGCCTCGAGCGTTGGCCCGACTTGAGCAACCTCAGGGTCAGAGAAGGTAGCACTTGGGTAAATGGGTTCTTTGCCGACAGGTAAAAAGGGAAAGGCGATTTTTTGCACCAATCTGCGCCCTTGAGCATTGGCAGAGTGAGTAAAGGCTGAGTTCAAATTAACATCACCTATGGCATAAATATTTGGCACGTTGGTTTTGCCAAAAGTATTGGTTGAGATGCCCTGTTCTGAGTAAGCAAGCCCAGCTTTTTCTAAATCCAAACTAAGATTTGGGCTGCGCCCTACAGCGACAAGGACTTTCTCAACTTGCTCGAGCCTTGCTTTTTCTTCTTTTAAAATCAGCGTACTGTTTTCGAACCGCTCTGGCTGGCTACTTAGATAAAGCTTGACGCCAAGGGCTTCGAGGCGTTTTTGGATAACAGCAGATGCCTGAGGCTCGAGCGCACTCAACACGCGTGAAGCCCTGCCAATCAGGCTTACTTCGGCACCCAGTTTACGAAAGGCAAAGGCCATTTCTATGCCAATAATGCCTGCGCCAATAATGACCAAATGTTTGGGCAAAGCTTCTAGGTCAAAAAGGCTTTCATTCGTCAGAGTTATAGATTCTGCTAAGCCAGGTAGGGATAAAGGTTTTGGGCTCGAGCCTGTGGCAATCACAATATGTTTGGCGGTGAGCTTTTCTTTACTACTGGAGCGACTTAGCTCGAGCGTGTCTTTATCTAAAAATTTGGCGTCGGCTCGTATAAGACTAATATTTTTGGTCTTAGCTAACCACTCTGTTTCTTCATCGCGTAAATGGTCACGGCGTTCTCGTACTTTGGCCAGAATTTCAGTAGGCGTTAAATCTTTGGCGTGATTGGCTAAGTGAATGAGCGTCTTCGAAGGTACGCAGCCGACATTGGTACAATCACCCCCCACGTGAGAGCGCTCAATAAGCGCGACTTTTTTGCCTAAACCAGCCAGCCCGACCGCGACCGTTATACCTCCTGAGCCTGCGCCAATGACGGCAGTATGAAAGCTGTCCATTTAGCTAAGCTTTTCCTTGCGCCTGACAAGTCGGGAAATGAGCAGGCTCAAAATAAAAATAGCCACTGAAGCCAGCAAAACACGCCAGTCGAACTTTGGGCTACCATCTGATAAGCCCGTGGAAGCGCCAAAGAGGGCAAAAGAAATGGTTCCAGGTAGTGCGCCCAGGACAGTTGCCAAAATAAAAGCCAAATAATTAACCTTTAAAAAACCCGCCAGATAATTGACTAAGTCATAGGGTAAGAAAATCAGTCGCATAATAAAGACGGTTTCAAAGCTATTTTGACGTAAGCGTTTAACATAGCTTCCCAAGCCGGTATCCGTTTCTTTCAAATTAACCAGCCCATCACCAAAAAAACGCCCAATGAGATAAGCCAGACTTGCGCCTAAGTTACTGCCTATAACCGTATAGATAACGCCCCAGAAAGGGCCAAACAGTACGCCCGAAGCAATGCTTAAGAGACCTGCGGAAAATAAAAAAAGCGGTCTTAAAATGTATAGACCAATAAAGATGAGGGGTCCTAGAGATGATTTGCTCATAAAGGAAATGAGCTCGCGAAGCGTGCCTAGAGGTGAGAGATTTTGCCCCTTTGTATAGATAACATAGCCTGTCAACGCGATGAGCCAGAAAAGGGCCGCCAGCACTTTTTGCCAGTGGTTTTGCAAGAATGAGCGTTTTACAAGAAGGGACGATTCAAGTGTCATAAAACTCCTAGAGATGTTTGCTAGCCCAGTACAGGCGCTGAATGATCGTGATGGCAATAAGTAAGCTCATAAACCAGAAAAGAAGCTCGAGCTGCTGAGGAAGTAGCAGAAATAAGGTGTAAAAAATAACGGTTTCGCTACCTTCTATGAGACCTGTAGGCATCGTCACGCCTGTTTTTTCAGCCTGAAAAGTTGCGCCACGGCCTCTTTTTTCCAGAACGGAAGATAAATACATCCAGGAACCAGCATTTATGTAAAAACTGCTGAGTAGTGCAGCAAGCGCTAGCCCTAAAGAAGACTCTTGACGACCAAGGACCAACGTAATAGGCATTAGGGCATAAATCAGCAAATCTGCCATGATGTCAAAATAAGCCCCAAGATCGCTCTGGCGGTGGTGGATTCTGGCGATTTCACCATCAAGGCCGTCTAAGATGCGGTTGGTAAGCCAGAAACAAAGCGCCCCTAAATACCAGGCATTAGCAGCGGCAAAGGCAGCCAGCAAACCAAACCCCAAACCAACTAGCGTAATAAGACTAGGAGATAGATTCAGCTTTTTAGCTGCAGGCAAAAGCAGCTTTTCTTTGGGTAAACGAAGGGTTCTATCTAGCATAAGTCCTAAAGGTTAAGCGGCAATAGCTCGAGCCTCATTAAAGTCTATTGTGACTCTACAGTGTTCACAAATGCATCACTGTCAACTGCTGTACGCTTTGCTTTCGTTATCCTTTTGTGAAAATCTATTGTCTATAATAAGCGCTATGTACGGGAAAGTGAATCTATGAAGCCCTGGTTTATCAAAGATACGGCCTTTACTAGCCGTGTAAGTCAAGAAGACATGGCAGTTTTTATGAAAGTCTGCCCTGATAAGCGTTACAAAAAAGGGGAGGTGATTTTCCACGCAGGCGACGCTGCTACGGATTTGCATGTCTTAGCGCAAGGGCAAGTCAAATTGGTAACACCCACACCAAGTGGAAGTGAACGCATCCTTGCTATTCTTGGCCCTAATGATTTTTTTGGCGAGGCTTTTTTAGCCGAAGATGAGATGTATCGGGTCGATGCCATTGCTCTGACAGACGCAATGACCTGCCCCATAAGTCGTAACCAGTTTAAGCATATGGCACTGGCTGCCCCCAGTTTTATACTGACGTTTGCAGAGATTATGGCGGGTCATTTGTTTAGTTGTCGTGACCAGCTAAGCTTGTCTTATGCGCCTGTAAAATCACGGGTTGTAAAAACGCTGCTCGAGCAAGCCGAGCGTTTTGGGCGTGATGAAGGAACAGGTTGGGTCAAACTCTCCACTGAACTCAAGCATGAAGAGCTTGCCAGCATGATTACGGCTACCCGAGTAAGTGTCAGTATGGCTATAGCTGAACTTCGTGATGAAGGGTTTTTAGAGGGTACAAGAGGTGAGTATCGTCTAAACATCAATGCTTTGAGTCAGCAGCTCGAGCTTTAGCCTGTAAACAATAAAAACCCTCCACCATTCTGACAAAGTAGCCGAAAAAGGCTCTGCCAAAACGGTGGAAGTTTTAACCCCACGGGTTTTAGGAAAAATAGCCAGAGTCTGAAATAATTTCCTCCCAGGGGGTATAGGTGGCTTCG
>JAHEBB010000175.1 GCA_024642575.1 Trueperaceae bacterium
TTTGTGACGCGATAGCGTTATCAGAAGGCATCTGCCTCATGGAAAAACGCCTGATGGACGCAGCCTTACGGCTTGGTATAAATGAAGTAACACCGCTGAAGTGGCAGGCTCTTTTTGAAATCAAGAGATATTTTGAAGATGTCATAGGGTGTTCGATTTACTCTATTTTACCTGGTGTAGTTGAGACTACGTTTTCCTAGTCAAGCTAGCCGAGGAATTCATGACCTTCTGAATAAGCCAAATGATCTGATTCATTGGGCTTATTTTTTTGTCTGGTCATAGTTCATAGTTTGTAAGAAAACTGTGATAACCCCCCTGCTAATCTGAGCACAATCGTAGAAGACCTGTTTTCAAACAGCTTTTACAAACACCCCTTTTCTCCTTAGGGGCAATGACCTGCTTTATTAACCCTTGGGCGCTCTAAAAAGCAGTGAGCCAGTAGCGCAACCGACCTAGGAGGTCGTCTTGAATTACGTTATGCAGTCTCCTCTTAAGCTTTTTGCTTTGCTTATAGCCTTAACGTTTGCTTTAGCCGCCTGTAGCACGACGGCTACACCCCAAGGCAAAGAAACAGCACCCTATTATGTTGCCTCTGTAGATATTGATAGTAACGCCAATCAAGCTGAGATTGAAAAGATGTATGGTGGTCAAGCCGTCATTTTTAAACCTGAAGCTGGCTTTGCCATTTTAGGCTTTAGCAAAGAAGCTGGGGAACTTACTACCCTTTCAACCGACCTCAATCAGAACGCCCTCTCCTCCCCTGAAGCTCATGCCCTAGGAAACAGTGCTTGGGCAAGTGGTTACAGTGTCTGGGCGAGTGGCTATAGTGTATGGGCATCTGGTTATAGTGCTTGGGCAAGTGGTCTTTTAGCCTGGAATGGCGGTACGGCAAGCTTACCAGAACTTCCTGCCGGGAATCGTCTAGCTTTCAATTTAATGAAGTTACCCCAAGGACAGGCTATCGCACGTAACTTTGGTGATGGGGTAAAGGTTGCTGTTATTGATACCGGTATTGATTTGAACCATCCCCTTTTTAGTGGTCGCTTAGCACCCTCAAATGAGTGGAAAGACTTTGTCGATAATGACACCAGCCCTCAAGAAGTAACTGGCACTTACTATGGTCACGGAACTGGAGCGGCTGGTTTGGTAGTTCAAGTTGCCCCAAAAGCAATTATCCTGCCAATTCGTGTTCTTAACTCTGATGGTTCTGGCGATGTAGACAAGATTGTCTCTGCCATTGATTGGGCAATCCAAAAAGGTGCTAAGGTTATCAATTTATCCTTAGGTACAACCACCAATGTTGCCGCTTTGCAAAGCATGGTCAATTATGCTACCAGCCAGGGTATCTATATCACCGCTTCATCAGGTAATACTGGGGATAGCAATGTTACTTACCCAGCAGCCTGGGCTAAATCAGGCAGTAATTCCAAATACTTACTAAGCGTTGGAAGCATAAGTGATGCCTTCTTGCTTTCTATTTTCTCTTGCTCAGGCAATAGCCTCGAGTTTGTAGCTCCAGGTGAACTCATTACCAGTGCTTATCCAGATAACCGTGTTGCTCAGTTTACAGGAACCTCTTTCGCTGCTCCGATTGTTGCAGGTACTATAGCTTTAGGTTTATCTGATGTATCAAACAGTAATAAGGGTAATCTTGAGGCTTATCTTAATGCGTCTAACACACCTATACCTTTTACTAACTATGGACTTGTAAATGTAGCAGGATTCTTACAACAATCTCCCACTTTCCAAGCTAGACAAGCTTTATTGGTGGCAGGCTCAACCAGTCTTAACAGTGCTGATAGTGCAATTAAAAGCCGTTTAGAGGGTCTAGGTTATGCCATTACGGTTAAGGATGCTAAGAAGACCTCAAGTTCAGACGCTAATGGGAAAAATCTAGTGCTCATTTCTTCAACGATCTCGTCATCTTCTGTTGGGACAACCTTCCGAGATGTCAGTGTACCTGTACTCGTCTGGGAACAGTATCTTTTTGATGATATGGAAATGACCAGCAGCTCAGGCAATGGGACTGATGCAGGGGAAACAAAGGTCAGCATAGTTGATTCCAATCACCCCTTGGCGGCAGGCCTATCTAACCTGTTTGGTTCTTTGACGGTCTTTTCTAGCTCTGATGATATGACTTATGGAGAACCCAGTAGTAGCGCTAGCAAGATTGCCACGATTTATGACAATTCAAGTCGTGCAACAATCTTTGGCTATGATACGGGGGCGCAGATGGTTGGCATGGTAGCACCTTCGCGTCGGGTAGGCTTTTATCTAAACAATGATGGTGCAAGCAAACTTACTTTAGCAGGTTGGCAACTCTTTGAAGCTGCCATTACCTGGGCAGTAACAGGAAATTAAAGTGAATGACCAAGTGATTGTATCTGCACATGACCTTGCCTCTTCAAGCTTAAAGCAAGCTCAATCTCCGAAAAGTCAAACAAAGCGAGATGGTGATCAAGCATCTCGCTCTGCCACAGAGCTAGGAAACAGTATTGACAGTAATGTTAATACATTGTGGACAATTTGGTTTCAATAGTTAAACGGTAAACTTAAACCTAGGTCCCAACTATAGGTCTGCAAGTTTACTTCAATCTCGAACGCATTGCTTAGTTGTGATGCGTTCGAGATTTTTTATTCGATTTGATTTCCAGAGTGACTCCAAAATCAGACTTGCTATTGAATTAGGTATCCGAAAAAAGGTGCGATTGTTATACACTCAGGGATTAAAGTATTTTGTAAAACAGAAAAATTATCGCCATAATATTTTCACGAAAATGAAAATCGTGAAAATATTCACTTAATGAGTTTGAAGAGAGATTTCTTGATAAGCTTTAGGAGTGGCGTATAAAACGGTTGCCCAAATGCATCAACGAACCGAAGATATCAAGGGCTCGAGCTTTATTGCCTGGGTAAGTCAAGTCTCTAGCCTAGAGGAAATTGATACAGACTTGGCAGCGATTCGCGCGCGCTATCCCGATGCAAGCCATCACTGCTACGCCTACAAACTGGACCAGCAAATGCGCTTTTCCGATGACGGGGAACCTGGTGGCACCGCAGGTAGACCAATGCTTGAAGTTTTTCAAAAACGGAATCTCGATTTTGTTCTTGGGGTGGTGACTCGGTATTTTGGAGGAACGAAACTAGGAGCAGGTGGTCTGGTTAGAGCTTACAGTGGTAGTCTGGCAAAAGCCCTTGATGAAGCAGGGGAGATGCTGGTTAAAGACCGTCTAAGTATTGTGATTGCCGTGCCTTTTTCAGTTATGGATGCGGTTCACCGCTATCTAAATGATTTTCCTGATTTAACTAAGGGTGAACTTAGTTATACTCAAACGGGTATGACGATAAATCTGAACTTGTTAGCAGAAGATGAAGATAGATTGAAAACTGATTTGATAAATCTTAGTAGGGGAGAGCTTGTTTGGCACCTTGGTGAAAAATGATTAAAGACCGTCTAATAATGTTTATCTTAAAAAAGGGGAGACTGATGGCATGAAGACTGGATTCGTTTTTGTCATGCTATTGCTTGGTTTTACTGCCTGTATTCCTCAAACTAATACTGTTAACCGCGTCATCATCATAAATGCCCCCGCAGAAGACAGGGTAGCTAACGCTGCACCCCTTTTGCATGACACCATTGCGAATTCTTATCCCAACCAGCAATATGAGCTTATCTCTAAATCACAAGCCAGTTTTGCTGAAGGGCACGCTGACCTATTTGGCAGCCAAGCGCTTCCAAATGCAAGTGCTATTGCTAATCGTCTGGGCGCAGAGATTGCCGTTTTGGTTGGGGCTCCCATTTTTGAACGGAATGTCAAAATTGCAGGATCGGGGGTAGAAGAGCGGAGAAAAATAAGCACTCGAGTCCAGCTCGAGCTGCAAATACTCGACCCCTTGACTCAGACCATCCTGTCATCTTATAAAAGCTCCCTTTTTACGACTTATCGTGTTGAACCCACAACTGTGCCAATAATCGATATTGACAAAGATCAAGATATGCAAGATAGCGTTGCTAGTGCTATTAAAGATTTGAGCCCTGCACTGGCAAAAGACCTTGATTATATTTTCCAGCAACTTAGCCCCGTCAGCTCGAGTTCTCAATAGTCTCGTTCCAACAACTAAAAAACGGCCGTGCTTCATAGGCAACTGATTTCCCATAAGGGCACCTTTCCAGTAAACTAGGGAAAATGAAATTCTGGAGGAAGCAATGGCATTTAACGGCCTTGGTTTACATTTAGGTAACCTTTCCAGGTTATCGAGCGCAGAGACGCGCTCTTTAAGCCCCGAGAACTTTAAGGGCGAAAAGGGTAGAGGAGGTATGGCGACAGAAGGTACAGGTGCTAAAGCTGCTGCGGGTTTAGGGCTGGGATGGAAAGTCTCACCTTCGGTTATTATCAAAGCAGGAGATACTTTCGAACTTGGAACTATTTTGGGTCCTGGGGCCCTACAACAAATCTGGATGACACCAACGGGCAACTGGCGATTTAGCATTTTGCGTATTTACTGGGATGATCAGGAACAGCCTTCGGTAGAAGTGCCGGTAGGTGATTTTTTTGCCTCTGGGTGGGGTAGCTATGCCCCCTTAAGTTCGCTTGCTGTCTGCGTCAACCCTGGAAGTGCATTTAACTGTTACTGGGAAATGCCTTTTAGAAAACGTTGCCGCATAACCATGACCAATATTGCTGAAAACGATATGGTTCTTTATTACCAAATTAACTATACGCTGACAGAGGTCCCCGAAGACGCTGCTTATTTTCACGCCCAGTTTCGCAGGCTTAACCCTTTACCTTACAAAGAGGTATTTACTTTACTTGAGGGGGTTAAGGGTCAAGGTCATTATGTTGGCACCTATATGGCCTGGGGTGTTAATAACTCAGGTTGGTGGGGTGAAGGGGAAATAAAGTTTTTTCTAGATGATGATACTGAGTTTCCGACTATTTGCGGAACAGGTACTGAAGACTATTTTTGCGGCTCTTATAATTTTGAAAACAAAGAGACAAAGCAATATGAGGCTTTTTCAACGCCTTATGCTGGCTTGCATCAGATCATTAGACCTGACGGTGTTTACCGCTCTCAAACCCGTTTTGGTATGTACCGCTGGCATATAAGCGACCCAATTCGCTTTAAGGAGCGACTACAGGTAACCATACAAGCACTCGGTTGGCGAGCTGACAGGCGTTATTTACCCTTACAAGATGATATTGCGTCCGTTGTTTATTGGTACCAAACCCTGCCAACTGCCGCTTTTCCAGCGCTGCCAGATAGAGACTACCTGGAGATAATCTAGCGAAAATAATTTTTAATAATTTCCTGATACTCAATGGGGATACGGCCTTCAGTAACGGCTTGTTCTTCTGCACGCTGAAAACCTTCGGCGGTTGGGCCAAAACTTCCAGGGTTTTGGGCCGTAGATCCTGGTAATCTAACCGTTCCTGCTAGATTTGATTCACCCTGACTGAGTTGCCCTTGTAAAAATTCAGGTTCCGCTTTGGGAGCTTCGGAATTTAAACCGAGTGTTTCCCTTGAGGCTGAGCTATTGATGCCACTGCCATTGGCACCCTCATCAGAGGCTTCATTGGGGCTATTTTGACTAGGGCCCTGGCTATCAGGCTGTTCCCCTGAACTGGCCGCACCTTGGTCTTGCGACTGTGCTTCGGTGGGGTCATTGGCTTGGCTCGAGCTATCACTGCCTTCAGGATTTTGTCCTTCTACCGTCTCGCCATTATTAGCATCTTGACCGGTCTGGCTTTGATCGCCTGTACCTTCTTCGGGCTGACCTTGCTCTTGGCTTTGCTGCTGAGAATTTTGACTGTTTTGACTGCCTTCGGTGTCACCTTGTTTATTTGGGTTGCCCTGAGAACTATTGGGTTGA
This sequence comes from Trueperaceae bacterium, assembly GCA_024642575.1. Taxonomy (GTDB): domain Bacteria; phylum Deinococcota; class Deinococci; order Deinococcales; family Trueperaceae; genus JAHEBB01. The sequence continues at coordinate 5,873 of JAHEBB010000175.1, forward strand.
GGCGTGTTAGGCGGAGGCGGCTGATCTTGTTTTTGAGGCTGATTTGCCACTTCCTTTTCACGCATATTATCTAAAAACCGAGAAAGGGCATCTTTATCGGCCACATTTTCTGCTAAGTCGTTTAAGCTTTGACCATTTGACCCAGGTGCATCGTCAAGCGTTTGGGGTGTCCCTGTTTCTTTGCTTTCTAATTGATTAGGTTGTTGAGGTTGATTGGCCTGTGGAGAATCGGGCTGCGCCTCGGGCATGGTCTGTTGCTGAGCTGGATTACTGCTAAAGGGGGTTCCCTCGAGCCCAGGTATGCCAACTGCTCTGGGTAAGCTGCGAAAAGGCGTATAAGGTAGCAGGGTTAAGCCCAAGGCTATGACCATGAGCGGTAACCACCAGCGTTTAAAGCTTGGCGGCTCGAGCTTTTGCAGGGCACGCTGCGTATAGTCAAAAAGCGCTTTATCAAGTTCCTGAGGTAATTGACCACCATATTCTAAAGAGGTTTGGTAACTTTGACCAATAGATCTGGCAATATGCTTTTGGGCCCAGGTAAGGGTACTCCTTACAGGGTAAAACAGACCTACGACAAAGCTAATTAAGATGCCAATGATATGGGCAAAAAGAGAAATGCCACTAAGCCACAAAATCAGCGAAACCACTGTAGTTAAAATACTTGCGGCCGTAAGTTTATAGTTGAGCGATTTTTGTCGAGCAAATTGTCTATGTGCGGTGAGATGGGGCATAGAATTATTGTTCTGGGGTTGATTGCTTTGTCGTTTGCTGGCTCGAATCATAAAGGTGTCGTCTTTCTAAAGTTTAACAGATAGACCAAACTAAGCGTAGCGAAAACTGTCATGAGAAAAAGGTGTGGCAAGCTTAAGTGACCAACTGCGGTTAAGGGGTTAAATAGAGGAATGCCTAAATAAATATCAATAAAGATTAAGCCAACAGGTAAAGCAGGAATGGCAAGGGGCAGGAGGGAGCTAAGCCGTAAAAAGCCTAAGACTCGAGCCAAAACCAAGCCAAAGCCAAAATAAGCGATGGGGTCAATAAGGCCTAGCAAAATACTCCAATACAAGGGGATATTTGGAAAGCTGACAGCGTAAGTGGCAACTTCAAAGACAATGCTAGTGAGCGATAAGGTCAAGATGGCCAGGAGTACGATTAGTTTTTGTCGGCGCGGGTTTTTGAGCTCAACGCTACCAAAACTCAGCGCAAGCAAGAGTAGGCTCATAAGCCTGACCTGGGCAACAGAGAAATAACTGTTATTTGCAATTTCTTTATTGGCAGGCCAGGTAAAGGCTAAGGTCGCAATAAGTAAGCCAAAAAAAACCAGACTGATTTGCATAAAGTCATTTTTTGCTAAACGTTGATTCAGGTCTTTTAAAAAGTTCATGGTTTAACTTCTGGTAGTGCAACGAGAATTAAATTTGCCGTCTCAGCTAACGCTGTCCCCGTGGGTAAGGAGGCGCTCAGGCGCTCGAGGCGCGTTGGCAAAGGGCTTAAGGGTCCATCCTTTACAAGGATTTGACTATCTGCGGCTAATTCATCTTGCCAACCTTTTCCTATGACATAAACCCGAGAAAGATTGAATGAAGTGCTATTTCTCAGCTCGAGCCCCTTTTCAGAAGGAAGCAGGCTGAATGAAGCCTGAGTCAATTGAGGTTTCTTGTAGAGCACCAAATTTGACCAGCGATTCAGGCTAAGCTCGGTAAAATCTGGACCCTGTGAATGACTGAGTGATTTGTTGAGTCGGCTTGCAAATGGTATTCGCCGCGATTCGGCAGGTAAATTTACAATGGCAAGTAAACTTTGCTGAAAGGCCAAATCACCGCCGCTAACAATTAAAGTTCGTGTCTGCTCTATCACCGAAGGAAAGGGTTTTAACCATGTCCAGGCAAGAATACAGGCAATTAGACTTAGAACAATGCTAGTACTGACTGCGGTATTGGGTAAGAAACGAAACATGAGTAAGATGGCTAAACAGAAAAGGCTGGCAAGAATAAGAACAGGGCTAATATTGGCCAAGGTAGGATAATCCTTTAAGGTGTCGTCCTCTAGCTTTGTTACTAAGTTGGCCATATCCATTGAATTTTCTTCTAAGCGGTTTAGATTAAAAGTCGTTCGGTCAACGCTAAGAATAAAGCCAACTCCTAACCGAGAGTTTTGCTCTACCAGGCGCTTTAGCGAGGCATAACTACTGGGCAGGGGTTCAAAAAAGATCACCCTTGTACCTGAAGTTACCGCACTGACAATAGCCTCAGGACTTGGCGCGGTGACAGTACCGTCCATAATTAGCGTTTCTACCCCATCATAGGCAGCAAGATTTTCTGGAAGTTGGTGAGAGAGGGCTTCAGTAACACGTTGGTTGGGTAAAAGATCAATCCAGGAGGCAAGATTATTACTTAAGACCAGGGTTAATCTCTTTGGGTCTGCCTGTCTACGCCCAAGTGAGCCGCTCGCTAAAATACGCTCGGAACTTTCAATAACCCAACTTATGTTTCGCCATTCGGGAAGGTAAAGCTGATCTTCAAAATGACTAAAACCTTGACTTGGAGGTAATTTAGCTAGATACGTTATGGGAATTTCGCCGTCTTTTAAGTTTCCCTGATCAATTTGCAAGCGAAGGGTAATGGCAGGGTGACCGCGAAGCTCGAGCACAATAGGATTCCAGCGATTGGCAACGACTTGACCATTAAACCCCAAATCCAGCCTTATCTCCTGTGCTTGGGCAAAGCAAGCTAAAGCGTAAAGCAAAAGCCAGAGTCTTAAGCGGTGAGCCATAGACTAGTGTACAAGTATATAGGTAGTAAGAATGCTTCTGAGTTTACGGTTCCTGGGATTGCGTTAAATTCGGAACATAAACGATGGCACTGGTAATGCGCCTCTCGCTTGTACGATTAAGGAGCATGTTGTTGGCCCATAATGAGGAACTGCTTCCACTGTCTAATCTCATGGCATCTTTGGTACCAAGGCTTTGCAATAAAGGAATGAGGTCGGCAGCGGTCATGGTCTCTGCTACGATAAAAAGGGTTGTGCCAGAATAAGTAGTAGCGATAACCGACTGCTGAGTTACTGCGTCAAGGATACGTGTACCTAATTTAAAATGCTCGAGCTCAGGCTGATAGACGACCTGTCCATTTTTTAATAGCAAGGGGCCAGCCTCAATCGCATAGGGGCTCGAGCCAAAGGCTTGCGGGTCGATGCGGACTGAATAGCGTAAAGGTTCAAAAGCATTAAGCAAAGCAAGTTCACGAATCCTAGGAGAATAAACAAGCGCAAAACCATTTTCGGGTACTTGTTTGGGCCCCGTTTTATTTTCTAGAATTAAGCCATTTTGTACCGTGATTACCCCAACATCGGGGCGGCCAACCCAAGTTCCAGCGGTCTGGTGTAGGCTTAAAACATCTGTTTCAGCCAGGTTATGACTGTAGGCTAAGTTTGCACCCGAATAAAGCTCGAGGCTTGCCGTCACTCTATCCATTTCTACTTGATTCGTTTCAAAGGCCGCTACAGCTCGGTTTCGACTAGGTAACGATAAAGTGCCATAATCTACTTTTAGATAGCCAATGGTATTAAAGCTATTTGGGTCGAAGTAGCCTGCATTGATTGCTGCAAATGCACCCGAGGCAAGCTCTGATAACTTTGCTCCACCTTGTAAGCGACCAACTACCTTAAAACTGCCTTGTTGAGGGGCGATCTCTAAAATATGAACAATACTTGTCTGCTCTGCCGTAGGAAAAATAATACGCCGATAAGCTACACCTGTGGTTAAGGTAGCCACTTCTGGCAAAGGGTAAGTTTGTGGTTTCGCTTGACTATCTTTATAGAGGTCAATGACTATTCTTTGGGGATTTTCCAGGCTAAACAGTTTGTACTGACTGGCGTCTGACTCGATAACGACAGTATTACCAGTAGGGCTCGAGCTTAAGTCAAGAAAGTTTGGCAAGTTTAGCTCGAGCGGTGTGAGGAAAAAAGGTAATTGAAGACTCAGACTTCCCGACACAACTCCTGCCGAAGTTAACCCAGCTAAAACCGAAGGGTCAATATTTTCAAGCTCAAAGACAACCCGCTCCACCTCAGAGCTACTGGTTCTCACGGTGAGTAATTTAGGGATAGATAAACCCAGGCGACTAAACAATTCAGCAGGAGCATAAACCTTTCCTTGTGTTTCGAGTAAAGGTAGGTTTATATCTGGACTTAGCCAACCTAAACCTTGTACATAGGTAAAGGCGTCCGAGTCTAAAAAACGAATACTATCTGCCTTGCGACTGTAGTAGGTTTCAGGTATGGGGAAAAATGTCTGGGCGTGGCCCATAAATATAAGAGCAAATATTAAAATAGTTGTTCCAAATCGCAGCACTGTTTTA